>DIVM01000341.1 GCA_002435835.1 Firmicutes bacterium UBA6132 | reverse complement strand
GCGTCTGCCAATTCCGCCACATCCGCTTGACATTTTTTGTGTGACAACGAAGATTATTATACTACCATTAATGTACTTTGTCAAGATTCTTTTCAATAGATTTATTTTTAAAATTCTCTAATTTTGTAAAGCTATCTATCGTATAAATACTGTCATTATTTTTAATATTACTTAAAGTTTCTTCTATTATATTTGTAAATGCTACTGGTTTATTTAATTCCTTTGCATATTTTACAGCATGATAAGTAACTCCTTTTTTATCTCCTTCTATAACTATCATTCCTTCAGAAAGAGCGGCAACAATACGGTTTCTTTCAATATATGAATTTTTATCTGCTTTTGTATTTGGAGGAAATTCTGAAACAACTACTCCACCATTTAATAAAATCATATTATAAAGCATTTTACTTGTTTTTGGAATTTTGTTGTGTCCTGATGGTATTACAGCAATAGTTTTACCATTAGCTGTTATACTGCCTGTATGTGCTGCTTCTTCACATCCTTCAGATAAACCGGTCACAACACAGCAATTTTCTTCTGCAAGTTTTTCTGATAATATTGAACTAATTTCATAACATTTTTGGGAAGGATTTTTAGATCCTACTATTGATATGTTACTATAATGATTTAATAAATCAGCATTTCCCCTAATATATAAAACTAATGGTCTATCCTCCACATATTTTAATTTATGAGGATATTTTTCATCATATATTCCAACTATCTCTATATTAGACTTTTTACATAAGTTTAAAATATTAATAGCTTCTTCTTCTATATAATCTATATTTATTTTTAATTGTTTTAAGCCTAAATTTTTAAGTAGCTTAACTAATGAATTAAAATCATTAAGACGTACATTTTTAATTTCAATATAATCTATAATTTTATTTATAACATTTCTTTTTAATCCATTAATTAATTGTATCTTAATTAAATTTTCATTGCTTAACATTATATCCCCTCTATGCTTCAATCTCTGCGCGAATTTTGCAGAAAAAAGTTGTAAAATGACACATTGAAAAATTATTATATCATAAGTTGTCTTTCTTGTATATTTAAAATTTTTTTAACAAACAAAAAACTCTTCTTAAACTACAGAAGAGTTTTTATAAAAAGTTTAAAAATTTAAAATTATGCTATTGTTACAAGTGGATCCCCTGTATTTACAGATGTTGATTTACTTGTATATATTTTTGCTATTGTACCATCTTTAGGAGCTACTAATTCATTTTCCATTTTCATAGCTTCTAATATTAGTATAATATCTCCAGCTTTTACAGTTTGGCCTTCTGAAACTTTAATATCCAATATAGTTCCTGGCATTGGAGCTGACATAGTTTCTCCTGCTACTGGAGCAGATGATGCTGCTGGTGCTGCTTGAGGAGCTGGTGCTGCTACTGGAGCTGGTGCAACTTGTGGTGCTGGTGCTGCTTGTGGCGCTGGTGCTGCTTGTTGAACTGGTGCATATGTAAATGCTGGTTGACCTGAGCCAACTTCTTCTACTTCTACTGCATATGCTTTTCCATTTACTGTAACATTAAATCTTTTCATTATAATCCTCCATTATACATTTACTATTTTCTATTATTATAGTTTCAAAACATTTTTAATTTTTATCTCATTAACTTCATTCTTCCAGCTTGTGCCCATACTGAATCTAATTCAGGACTTCTTTTTATATTTCTTACTATAAAATTACTTGTTCCAAGCATGGAAGTAATTGCTGCCATAATTGCAGCTACTGTTTCTTCATCATCCATAGATGCTAAAACTGCTGCTATAACTGCTGTTATTTCATCATCCTGAGTGTCTACTTGTATATTGTTTACATTTGAAACTGCTGCATAAGAAACTTCTTCTTTTTTATCTTTTTTAAATAAATTTCTGAATAAACTCATATCACCACTCCCATTCTATAGTGGAATATTTCCATGTTTTTTCACTGGCCTTGTTTCTCTTTTTCCTGATAGCATGTCAAATGCACTTATTATTCTTTTTCTTGTTTCTGATGGTTCAATTACACCATCAATATATCCTCTTGCTGCAGCTGTATAAGGATTTGCTACTTTTTCTCTATATTCGTTTATTTTTTCTTTACGTTTTTCAGCTTGATTTTCTGCTTCGCTTATATCTTTTTTAAATATAATATTTGCTGCTCCGTCAGGTCCCATAACTGCTATTTCTGCAGTTGGCCATGCTAATACCATGTCAGCACCTAATTCTTTACAGCACATCGCAATGTAAGATCCGCCGTATGCTTTTCTAGTGATAATTGTAACTTTTGGAACAGATGCTTCAGAATATGCATAAAGCATTTTTGCACCATGTCTTATAATTCCGCCATACTCTTGAGTTGTTCCAGGTAAAAATCCAGGTACATCCATTAAAGTAAGTATTGGAACATTAAATGAATCACATGTTCTAATAAATCTTGCCGCTTTGTCAGATGCATTTATATCAAGACAACCTGCTAATACTTTAGGCTGGCTAGCTATAACACCAACGCTTCTTCCATTTAATCTCATAAATCCAGTAACAATATTTTGTGCAAAATATGGTTGATATTCTAAAAATTCCTTGCTATCAGCAAGTGTATAAATAATATCCTTCAT
>DIVM01000370.1 GCA_002435835.1 Firmicutes bacterium UBA6132 | reverse complement strand
TATTTTAATAATACATTAGGAACTCTTCCTGCATACACTGGAACACCTATGATGAGTATATCATCAACGCCAAACTTAACAGATTTTTCTCTTACAGACTTCAAAGTAAAATCTATATTATTTATTTTTATGTTATCTCCACTTTTTTCTTTAATCTTAAAAGCGATTCCATCAATAATTTTTTTCGTTGTACCTGTAGGGCTAAAGTACATACAACTAATTTTATAATCCATATATTCACCTGTATAGATCTTTTTATTTCTATTATACACTTTTATTATAAAAAATCTAATATTTTTTAAAGCTCCCCTATCTACAATACACAAATATATTACTGGTAAATCTGCTTTCAAATTATTAGCGAACAAACTCCTCGATATATGGTTTAATATCTAAAACTGGAGTTCCGTCCAACATGTCAACACCAAAGAATTTCAATTTAGAATTTTCAACACTTGCTATTTTAACAACTGACATGCCGATTCCATTCGGCCTGCGCGGCGACCTTGTGGAATAAATTCCATTATTATTTCTTCTTTTAGATATCAAAGACCACTGGTCAGATTTGTGAAAATAAAATAATATTGTCACATATGATCCTGCCTCAATATCCTTAATTCCCTCTTTATATTCATCCAAAATTTCAATAGTACCTTCTTCATCCATACTGTCAATTGACTGACGTGGCATTACTTCATCATTAGTATACGATGTTTTAATATATCCAATAGGTTTCATTATAATTTCCATAGTACCTCCTAAAAATTTGATCCTTTTTACCTTTAACTTCTAATAAAATCCAATTAATCTCTTTAATACAAAATTAAAAATAAGCCTCAAATTTTATCTTGATTATCAAGTCATTTTTAGGCTTATTTATTTAAAGCTTTTTATTATTGTACCCTTATTAGTCCCCGTTAATAACCAATACAGGACATGGAGCATCTGATATTACTCTCTGAGTAATTGACCCTACAAAGAATCTTTTAATTTTTGAAAAGCCTCTGCGTCCCATTACAATTAAATCTACATTGTTTTCACCAGCAAATTTTAGAATTTCTTCGTATGGTACTCCTACAACTACTTTCTTTTCAAATTTAACACCTTCCGTATTTACTAAACCTGAAAAGGCATCAAGCATTTTTGTCTGGTTTTCCAAAATCATTGCTGAAATCTGAGAATGGTTTATGGGAAGTGTAACAACACCGTCACCCACATACTCATATTTTCCTCTAACTTCTGCAATGCTTAAAAACACTATTTCACCATTTTTTTCTTTTGCAATTTGAACTGCCATTAAAGCCGCTTTTTCCGAAGCTATTGATCCATCAACTGGAACAAGTATTTTATTCATGATTCCTCCTATATAATTAGTCATAAAATTATTATATTATAAATTATAAATCTCTTATGTATAATATATACCTCAAATAAAAATGTTTAAGCATTTATTTATGAATTATTCAACAAATTAGATAAAAGAATCCCCTATTCTAATAAGTACAGGCCTCTTCTTGAAAAAAGTCACTTTTTATTTTAATTAAGTTTTTTAATAATTCGATAGCTTCCTGTTCATATGAATTATTATTATTTTTAAATTTATAGTAATCCATAAAATAATTTCTCCTTAAAAAATTATAAAAAACTATCTCAAGCTAGGTAATCTATTAAGAGATAGTTTTTTAAAAATTATATGCTTAAATTAATATTATCTAATTTTAAACTTTAGATGACTTCTTATTTTTATCTTTTAGGTAATACTTTTCACTTGTGAAAAATTCATTCTTAAGCGCAACAACCTCATCACTTAACAAAATTATACCTATTACATTAGGGATAATAATCAAAGCGAGAAATAAGTCAATGAAAGAATATAAAAATTCTATCCCACCAACAACTCCTAATATTATTGATACAACATATACATATTTCCATTTTGTAGCAAATTTAGTTCCAAACAAATACTCAGCTTGTTTTTCGCCATAGTATACTAATACAATAAGTGTGGAAAGAACAAATAAGAAAATAGATATAGAAACTAAATATCCACCTATAGGACCAAATTGATTAATAAATGCCACTGCTGGCATAGAAGCAGCTTCAGATACGGGTATTTCTGTCCAAACACCTGTAAGCAATACAACTAATGCTGTTGCTGTACCTACCATTAACGTATCCACTGTAATCTCAAAAATACCCCAGAAGCCTTGTCGAACAGGATGATCAGTATCAGCAGTAGCATGTGCAATAGGAGCTGTACCCATACCAGCTTCATTAGAATATGTACCACGGGCTGCTCCCCACCTTAATGCTAATGCAACTGATGATCCTGTAAATCCTCCTGTTGCAGCTAATGGTGTAAAAGCACTTTTAAAAATCAAAGCGAATATGCTTGGTACAGAAGTAATATTTGAAATTATTATTATTAATGCACCAATTAAATAAAGAATTGCCATAATAGGAACCATCATTTCAGTAACTTGAGAAATTCTTTTAATTCCGCCGAAAATTACTATAAATACTATAAAGGTCATAGCTATACCAGTTAACATTTTGGGTACACCTATACTACTTAAAGTCTGTACTGCAGAAATAGATTGAGTTGCTATAGAAGGAACGAGTTCTAAAAACAAAAAGAATGCAAACATAAAAGCTAATATCTTACCTAATTTTTTATTTTTTATTCCCTTTGACAAATAATATGTAGGTCCTCCTACAAATTCACCTGCTTCATTTTTTTCTCTATATTTTATACCAAGAACAATTTCAGTGAATTTTGATGCATTTCCTATTAGAGCAATAACCCACATCCAGAAAACAGCGCCAGGTCCTCCAAACGCAATAGCAACAGGTACACCAACTATATTAGATGCGCCTATAGTTGAGGCTAGTGCAGCTGTAGCAGCTTGAAAAGGTGATATTGCATTTTTATCATCTGATTTCTTAAACATTTTTCCAAATGTTTGTCCATAAATATACCATAAATGGGTAAATTGAAAAAATCCAAGTTTAACTGTTAAAAATAGTCCCCCTCCTGCTAAAAGTATAAGCATTGGCGGTCCCCATAACCAGTTAGAAAAATTTACTATTAATTGTGTAATATTCATTTTATCCTCCTTATAGAATTATTATATAAAATTAGATTAGAAACTTTTATTTCTAATTTTATATGTATACGTTTTCGTATATGGCAATTATATATCAATAAGGTTAATTTATTGTTTTAATAACTACTGTAAATAAATTTTAAAAAATAATAATATAATTCATTATTTTAAAATAAACATTTTTTAAACATTGCTTAATCGAAAAATTTAAAACGGTTTAAAAAAATATCCGCGTAATCTTATAAAAGATTCAGCGGATAACTGTTGGTCAGTATTTTCGTCAATTCTTGGACAAAATCGCCCATCTATTTTGGGGCAATTTGAGGCGAAATTAACAAAACATCTATATTAATTTTCTACGTACTTTATATATAAATTTGAAGAATTGTTTAAAAGTTTTAAAAATTTCTCTGATTTTTTATCTATCTTATCCTTATTATAAATATAAATTTGAATATGATAATCCTTTGTTAATAAATTAAGAATATTTTTTATAGAATGATAAAGCCTTACATCCGGAACAACGTTAGATTTATAATAATAACTATTTATTAAATCATTAAAACTTGGTTGAATAAAACAAGCATCCTCCAAATATATTTTGGGTAAATTTTGAAAAGCATTTTTTTTAAAACTAAACTGCATTTTTTCCAATAAATCACTTATTACAAGATAGTCTATATCTGTATCTGCATTTTCATTAATCCTTAAAATTACATTCTTTTCTTCTTTTTTTAAAATGCTATCTAATACAATTGTATTTTTACTAATTTCTTTATCAATTAATGTTAAATATAAATCTTTAATTCTCTTTTCTGGAAATATATTAAGTTCTTCTCTTAAAATACTTTCATACCTCTTATAGTGAATAATAGCCAAATTTGACTCTTTATTCTCTATAAATAAATTCATTAACCTGTAATGAGAATCTTCATCATAAGGGTTTATCAGCAAAATTTCTTCTAATATTTCTTTATATTTTTCTAATTGTGCTTGTTCTAAATAAAGATCTACTAAGCTTTTAAGTATTTTTATTTGCATATTTTGAAAAGTCGTGCGCTGCATTAGTATCCAATCATTAAATTCATCACATTCTTTTATATAATAATCTTCAAGAAAATCACCTCTAAATAACGTTTTTACATTTTGCAAAGTTTCTAAGTCAGTGTTTTCGTTTTCAAGATTAATTTTATCCAAAGTTGTTACGTCCGAACTAAAATTGTAATCCGGATTAATATAACAATATTTATTATCTGACAATATTAATTCTTGGTTATTTTCATCATTTGGAATAAACTTTTTTAAACTCCATAAATTATAACGGAAATTATAGCTTGCTGTTTCAAAGGAATCAGACCAAAACATATTTGCTAATTTTTGCCTGGATAGTTTTTTATATTTATTACATATCAAAACTGACAAAATTCCGATGGATTTAGTACTTAATTTAATATTAAGCTGTGTTTCTCCATAATTGATTACTACATTTCCCAATAAATCAATTCTTAGAGTATCCATTTGAACCTCCTTTTAAAAATTTTTATACAAAATCTTTCCATTCTTTATTGTGCCAATAACATGTGTTGTAATTATAGATTTTGAATTGATACTAAAGATGTTTTTATCTAAAATTACTAAATCTGCTATTTTACCAATTTCTATTGATCCTTTTTTATTTTCTTCTCGAACTGCGTATGCAGCATTAATGGTAAACATTTTTACTGCTTCTTCAACAGAAATGCTGTTTTCTTGAATAGGATGATTGACTGCTGCATGAATTCCAATTATAGGGTCAATTGGAGTTAGGTCACTATCAGACCCCCCACAAATCACAATACCTTCATCAATTATTTTTCTTAATTCATTTGTTTCATTATAATGACTGCCAAGCCTTTTTTCATACATATTATTTTCACCACCACAAAAGTACTCATAAGCTGGCTGCATAGAAAATATAATCCCTAATTCTTTAGCTCTATGCTTTTGTTCAGGAGATGTTATTTCAGCATGTTCTATACGATGGCGCAATTTGTTATTAGGCAAGACTGTTTGTGCAAATGTATGAGCATTCAATACTTGGTCTACTGCCCTATCACCAACTGCATGAAAAGAGGTGTCTAAGTTGCTTTTATAACACTCTAAAACAAACTCATTAATGTCTTCTTGTGAAAAATAAAGATTTCCATTACTGTTTGAATTTTTGTAATTAAAGCTTATAGCAGCACTCATTGAAGTAAATGAACCATCTATAAGAATATCTCCGCCAACTCTTATTAAGTTGTTTTTCTTAATTCTTGATAAATCAGTAGTGCTGTAATATAATAGTATGTCAATTGGTATTTCTTCTTTATATGAATTTAATAATTCTGCATCTTTATCAAAGAAATCAAGTCCACCCTCAACCGCATGTATACTTGTAACTCCTTTTTTTATTATGTTATTGGCTAAATTTTTAATAGCTTTAATTTTATCTTGTGTTTGATACGAGCCTAATATTTTTTTACGTATTAAAGCATTTGCCATTCCATTAAAGATACCATTCGGATTACCTTGTTCATCCCTTTCTACTCCCTCAATGTTAAGAGGTGCTTTCAAAACATGGATAGCTTTTGAATTGATTACGCTATTATGAAAATCACGGCTGTTTATTACGATTAAATGTTCTTTTGAAATTTTATCTAAAAGCTTTCTTGTAGGAAATTTTTCTTCTATTAAATCATTAATTTCCAGTCCATAGCAATTTATAAATTTACTATGCGGGTGTTTTGAAATCCATTCTATTATTCGACCTTCAATATCAGAATAATTAGTTGTACCATTTAAATCCAGATTTTCCATATGTAGAGCAGTTTGAATAAAATGTACATGACAATCATAAAAGCCTGGTAATACTGTGTTTTTATTTACATCAAATTGATTTAAGCAATCATCTTTATACTTATTAAACTCATTTCCAAAACCAGCATCTACAATTATGCCTCCTTTTATTAATATCCAGCTATAATTTTTGTTGTTTTCGAACCTTATAAAATTTCCATTATACATCAGTAAATCATGCTCCATATAAATTCCCCTTTTCAAAATGACTTGTCTTATTTATATAGTTGTATTATATACTTCTAAACAATTAAAATAAAGATTAATTGAATATATTTGTATTTACAATAAAAAAAGAGAGCATTGTTATGATGCAAGGGATTCCGATTAAAGGTGCAAAGTGCTTCTATTTAATCTGTAGATTTTCTGCACTTTTAAACGGAAGCCATTGTACAAAATTAGTCTCTTTTTTTTATTTTAATAGATTAATTATAGTTTTATATACTAACTCTGGAGCAACTTCAAAAGAGTATTTTTTTTCTATGCGTTCAGTGAATTTATGAGCATCCTTTCCATATGTGCCAATATCTAAAACTGGTAAATTGAGCTCTTGCATTTCTGCTATAGGCAAATCATATGATATTCCAAATCCAGGTAAATTCTGTTTAAGATCATTAATTATCTTTGGATCTTTTGGAGCCGCACCATAGCTTAAATCTGATATGTATGGAAAAAATTTCTTGTATACTAATTTATAATCTGTTTTTGTAGTATTAACTGCATCAGTTACAGCATCTAATAACTTTCTATCTTGTTCTGTTTTTCCCTCAACATAAATATGTGGATAATATGGTGGTGTAAAATACACTATTATAACAGGATTTCTATCCGACCAAAGATCATGTACAAAATTAACTATTTTCAATGTTCTGTCAACCTGGTCTATTGATTCGTCTTTCAATAAAATTTCAACATATGAATTTATTCTTTCTTCGAGATCATTAACTTCTTCTTTAACATTTTCATACAATTCATTATATGAAATTACCCTTGATTTCCATGGCAGATCTTCATATGGTCTATTAGCTATTTCACAAAACTTCTTATATTGTAGGTTTAATTTTTTTATTACACTACTAAAGCTTTCTTCTGCTGCATTTATCATTTTTTCCAAAACTTGATCAGGTGTACTGTTAAATGTTGCATAATTAAAAAGCAACATAGCTTTTGTTGCTATTTGACATGAATATTCTGTTTTCAAATCTCTTTGTCTTAATGTAATTGGAGGAAGTGCAACTTCTCCTTCAGCTATATCGCAATAATCAATATTTAAATTAATTTTCGAAGCTATTTTGGAAGTTATTTGATTTGGATCTAATCCCTTAAAAGATTCACCTACATGAGTTTCTTTTCCTACTACAAAAAAGGTTGGCATTATTTTTCCTATTGTGCCGACATATACATATTTACTGTCATCACCATCATACTCTGCAGTCATGTAATCTGTATCCATTATAGCTTGGTACTCAAAGCCTTCACTTCTTTTTAATTTAACCAGCTCTGGAACTAAGCTTATCATTCCACCTGAGTTTGCTTCCTCATCACATACAGCTGAAAACACTAAATTTCCCTCAAATTCTTCAATATTATTTGATATATCTTCAATTAGACCCATCAAAAGCGCTACGCCGGCTTTCATGTCAAATATTCCTCTTCCAAACAAATAATTACCTGATTCTAAGTCGGCTTGTACCTCTTTTGGTAGTTCCATTTCTTTCATCTTTTCAGCTAAATCAAAAGGTTTATTCGCATAATCTTTTAAAATTCCATAATCAGAAATACCAACGGTATCTGTATGACCGATTAATACAACTGTTTTTTTACTTAATTTTTTTTCACCTTTTACTACAGCTAAAACACTTTTTCTATTCATTTTATCGTTAGGAAGATGAATAAAGCTTAAGTTTTGAGAGTTATTTTTAAAATACTTCATATTACTGAGTAGATTAAAAACTTTAGTTGATACCTTTAATTCTCCTATTGTATTAACTACACTTAGTTCATTTGTTAGTTCCAGTGTCAATTTTTTAATATTTTCAATAACTTCTGATTTCATAAAATCCTCCATATATAATTAGTTATTGAATTATAACAAGAACATGTATTTAAATTGTTTTATTTATGTTTTTTTATTAATTTATTTTATAACCATTTAATATAATCAAAATAAAATAAACAAAAGTTAAAAGCATACTATTTTAATTTACCTTGTATAAGTTTGATAAAAATATTTAAGCATCTATTTCCGACTTCTTCAATAACAAACTGCAGCATTTCAAAAATATACCACAAGCTTATAAAAATAAAAAACCAATAAGTGCATGCACCTCCTCGGTAAGTCCAACCTTTTTATGAATGGAGAAAAAGAAGTATTAGGAATTTGGGTTGGAGCTAATGAAAGCAACAAATTTTGGCTTGGAGTTTTAAATGATTTAAGAAATCATGGAGTTGAAAAATGTTGATATTCTGTGTAGATGGGCTTGCTGGATTTAAAGAAGCAATTGAAGCAATATATCCGTTTGCAAGAATTCAAATATGTATAATTCATCAAATTAGAGTAAAGTATGATGTATATTCCATACAAAGAAGAACAGGGAATGGACCACTTGTTGGAACTTAAAGAAAAATGGGGCATTAAGTATCCAAATGCCGTTGCAACCTGGGAAAGCAATTGGGATAATTTATCAACATTCTTTATTTTTCCTGATTATATCAGAAAAATTATGTACACAACAAATTGTATAGAAAGTTTAACAACCAGTTTAGAAAAGTAACCAAAACAAAATTAATATTCCCTAATGATGAAAGTTTGTTGAAAATGCTATACTTAGCAACAGAAAATGTATCTAAAAAATGGACCAGGAGATACGATAACTGGGATTTGGTTGTGAGCCAGCTGAAAATTTTATTCTCAGATGTCCTCAACAAATCAGCATAATTTAAAAAGGGAGGCTCTGCCCCAAACCTCGGGTTTATCGTTTTGGTTTTTAAATCCAAATGAGCTGCTCAAATTGAACTTGTGCATTGCTCTATCCTGCTTATTCGCAAAAGCAGTAATATTATTAGCAATGTGTGGTTAAACTATACTTAAAGGCAAAAAGTACCTTGACATCCATTTAAAAGAAAACAGTATTCGACATCACGACTTGTCGAATACTGCAATTAAATATTATATCTGTATTTTCACTAAAAAGAGAGAAT
>DIVM01000283.1 GCA_002435835.1 Firmicutes bacterium UBA6132 | reverse complement strand
GAGGAATGGGAAAATGCTGTGTAGCTGGATGTGAAGCTATTCAAGTTGATGAAGCTAAAAAAACAATGCGTGTGGGTGAATTAACATTTACTGAAGGAGATTATATTTCTTTAGATGGTAGCACAGGAAATGTTTATAAAGGAAGCATAAAAACTGTTGAGCCAGCTATTTCAGGAAGCTTCGGTAAATTAATGGAATGGGCTGATGAATTTAGAACATTGGGAATTAGAACAAATGCAGATACTCCAACTGATTCTGAAACTGCTATAAAATTTGGTGCAGAAGGAATAGGTCTTTGCCGTACAGAGCACATGTTCTTTGAAGAAAGCCGTATTTTCTCTGTAAGAAAAATGATTGTATCTGACAGTTTAGTACAAAGAGAAAAAGCATTAGCAGAAATTCTTCCAATGCAAAAAAATGATTTTAAAGCAATTTACAAAATCATGGGACCAAGACCTGTTACTATAAGACTTTTAGATCCACCATTACATGAATTCATACCAACAGATGAAAAAGACATAAAAGAACTTGCTGATAATATGAATATTTCTTTAAATAAAATAAAAGAAATTATTAATGATTTACATGAATTCAACCCAATGCTTGGACACAGAGGTTGTCGTTTAGCTATAACATATCCTGAAATAGCTAAAATGCAAACAAGAGCTATCATAGAAGCTGCTATAGAAGTTTCAAGCGAAGAAAATATAAATGTAACACCTGAAATAATGGTTCCATTAGTAGGTAAAAAAGCTGAACTTGAAATATTAAGAAAATTAATAATTGATATAGCTGAACAAGTTAAAAAAGAAAAAAATTCTGATTTAAAATATTTAGTTGGAACTATGATTGAAATACCAAGAGCATGTGTAACTGCTGATGAAATAGCAGAAGTTGCTGATTTCTATTCATTTGGTACTAATGACTTAACCCAAATGACATTTGGTTATTCAAGAGATGATGCAGGTAAATTTATTTCTGCATACAGAGAAGTTGGAATATTAGAGCAAGACCCATTCCAAAGCATAGATCAAGCTGGAGTTGGTAAATTAGTAGAAACTGCTGTTAAACTTGGAAGAATAGCAAAACCTCATTTACACATGGGCGTTTGTGGAGAACATGGAGGAGATCCTGCTTCAATAGAATTCTTCCACAAAATAGGTTTAGATTATGTTTCATGCTCACCATTTAGAGTACCAGTTGCAAGATTATCAGCTGCACAATCTGCAATAAGAAATAAATAACAATAAAATTAAGGCTGAATTTTAAAAATTCAGCCTTTTTACTTTTCTATTTTACAGATCGAATATGGATATTTGTTTATCTTTATAATTCTTTTTATAACCATTTATAATATCGGGCATTTTGTAAAGTATATTATATTGATTACATTCTTCTTTAAAAATTTGTCTTAAGTTTTTTGCATTAGGTGAATTACAGGAATAAGAGTTACCATATTCACTAATATATTTTTGTTTCATGTTAGGGAATTGCTTGTCAAGCTGTTGGTAAAAGTAAGTTCTTTGATTTTGTCGTAAAGTTACACCAAAAGCAGGATAAATAAACTTTGCACCGCTTTCATGGGCAGATTTTATTATTTCTTTAATATTTTCTTCATTGTCATTTATAAATGGAAGTATTGGCATCATTAATATTCCTGTAAAAATATCATTGTCTGAAAGTTCTTTTATAGCTTTAAATCGAATTGATGTTACATCCACATTAGGTTCTATTTTTTCAGACAGTTCATCGTCATTAGTTGTTATTGTCATAAGACTAAGTACTGGAGAATGATTTTTAATAGAATTTAGAATATCTATATCCCTTGTAACTAAACCACTCTTAGTTGTAATAGAAACTCCAAATTTATATTTGTCTATAAGCTTTAAAGCACCTCTTGTGATCTTGTATTCTTTTTCAAATGGATTATAAGGATCGCTCATTGCACCCGTACCTACAACACCATTTCTTCGTTTAGATTTCAATTCTCTTTCAATTATAGAAAGGGCATTCTCTTTTGCTCGTACCTCATCGAAATTTTCAACCCCATAACATTCGCTTCTGCTGTCACAATATATGCAGCCATGGCAGCAACCCTTATAAATGTTCATATTATAATTATTTCCAAACCAATTAGTTTTTTCTGTATAATTTGATATAATCGTTTTTGCAGGTATTAAATTCATGAGATTCCCTTTCTTAAAATCATTATTAATTAAATAATAAAATATTTTAAATGTTATTTCTACGAAATTATATAGTATTTTTAATTAAATGTATATATTTTAAAATTATTAAAATAAAAAAGATCTTCGATGCTTTCGATATGGAATCCTAAAATAGAACTTTAGTATAAAATAAAAAAGCATAAATTAATTTAATAATTAATTCATGCCTATTTTACAACAAAATTTTAATTTACTGTATTTTTAAGATAACCATTCTCCAAGCAATGAACCCATAAGAGCAACTGCTGTTTTAGCTGTTTGATTATTATTGTCTATGATTGGATTAACTTCTACAAACTCTGCGCTTACAAGTTTTTTAGATAGCGAGATCATTTCAAGAGCTAAATTGCTTTCTCTATATGTTAATCCACCAGGTACTCTTGTTCCTGTTCCTGGTGCATATATAGGATCCATGCTGTCTAAATCAAAACTTACATGAATTCCATCAGTACCGTCGCCTGCTATATCAATAGCGCGGCTTATTACTTCAGTCATTCCAAGGCGGTCTATTTCATGCATAGTAAATACAGTTATGCCAAGTTCTTTTAAAAACTTTTTCTCTCCTGTATCCAAATCCCTGCAACCAATAAAAACAATTTTATTCTTTTGAAGTTTATTTTCTTTTCCACCTATGGAAATTAATCGTTCATGACCTAAGCCCAATGAAACTGCAACTGGCATGCCATGAATATTTCCTGAAGGTGATGTTTCTTCCGTATTAATATCTCCATGAGCATCAAACCAAATTACACCAAGGTTTTTTTTATGCTGCAATACTCCAGCAATTGAACCAATGGCGATGCTGTGATCTCCACCAAGTATTAAAGGAAACCTTCCTTCAGTCATCACGCTATGAACTTTACTACATAATTCAGTGTTTACTCTTGTTACTTCATCAAGATTTTTTAAATTTAAGCCATCAGTTATAGGACTTATAGGTTTATTTGCTAAAATATCACCTTCATCCTTAACTTCATACCCAATTTTTGTAAGTTTTTCAATAACACCTGCATATCTTATGGCGCTTGGTCCTAAGCTAACTCCAGGTGTTCCTGCACCAAGATCAATTGATACACCTATTATAGATAATTTAGAATTAATTGATGGATTCATAATTTCTCCTCTTTAAAATCGTTGATTTATTTATTATGAAGTAATTTTTATTTAATTATACACTAATATAAATTAAAAACATTGTTATTAACAACCTGCCCATTCTTTAACTGCTTTATTTTTATAAGTATTGAATGTAAAATTATAACCATTGTTATTATAATTTTCAGACTCATATATATGTTCAAAATTTTCATCTTCATCGAAATTATGAAGATATGTGTCTGCTTTTGCTAATGCATCAACTTTAGTTATCAATGCCTCGTGACAATGTGGATATAACTGGTTGTAAATATTTCCTCCACCAATTATATAAACATCATTACTATCATATTTTTTTAATTCTTCAAACATTTCATCAAATGAATTAAGTACAATCACCCCTTCAGGTTGAAAATCTTTGTCCCTTGTTAAAACAATATTTGTTCTGTTTTTTAATGGTTTAGATCCTGGAAATGACATAAGTGTTTTTCTTCCCATAACAACAACTTTATTTAGTGTTGCATTTTTAAAAAATTTCATATCATCGGGTAAATCAAATAGCAGACAATTATCACATCCTATTCCCCATTCTTTTGTAACAGCAACTATTAAATTCATAAAAACTCCTTGCTCTTTGTTATTCTTATTTTTTTGATACTTCGGCTTTAGGGACGGTCCTTTTTTTTGACGTGGTCTATCTTTAGGGCTTTAAGGACCGTCC
>DIVM01000131.1 GCA_002435835.1 Firmicutes bacterium UBA6132 | reverse complement strand
ATATAATTTTATATAAAATTATATATAATAAAATTAAATTTTAAGTTATAATATTATTACCACCCAAAAGTCGTGAAACGACTTTCTGGTAAAAATCATAATATGATTAATTATGGAATTTATTATTATTACAAATTACAGGAGGGACGATGAACTTTTTTCAAAAATTTATGATCGGAAGATATGGAACTGATAAACTATCCATGACTCTTTTAGTAGGAGGCATGATAGTAACATTTATTGGAGATATTGCACATTCAGAAATATTAATATTATCGAGTTATATATTTTTCACAGCATCATTTTTTAGAATTTTATCAAAAAACATTTCAGCAAGGCAACAGGAAAATATTAAATTTTTAAAATATTATAATCCTACAACAGCTTGGTTTAAATCACAAATTAATGTTTTAAAAGGAAATAAATCATATAAATATTTTTCATGTCCTAATTGCAAACAAAAAATGCGTGCTCCAAGAAAAAAAGGAAGTATCATGGTCACTTGCAATAAATGCAGTAATAAATTTAATATAACAACATAGAGAAAAGGGGCTGTCTCAAAAATAATTTATTGATATAGCCTCTTAAATTCAAAAGAACAAAAGCAGCCTCAATATTTTCATGATTATCAAGGAAAATATTGAGGCTGCTTTAATTTTTGAGTATAAAAAATAAGAGGTCTATAAAACCATAAAAATTACATATATTCTCAAATCTGTTTAGGCTACTTCTTTTTCGTATAGCAAATGGTTACAGTTATCATTTTGTATTTTCTGATGCAATTTATTTAGATTAAATCCAAAGCACAACAAAAGAAACTCAACATAAACATTGTTTTTGCCTCTGGTTAAAAATTTTCTGTAACCATAGTCTTCTTTTAAAGCTCCAAAGGCTCCTTCGACTTGTATAGAACGGTTCATTCTTAACATTATTCCTTTTGGAGTTGTGATATTGTTTAAGGATTTTGAACGGTTTTCTATAAAAATTTTAGATGTATCCATTCTACGATTGCCTTTTGCTTTAGTACATTTTGTTTTCACTGAGCAGCTTTCGCAGCTTTCACATTCGTATGTTGTTATTTCTGCTGTATATCCTGACTTTGATTTTCTCTTTGACATTCCAACTTTTTTCAGACTTCTACCTTGATTACATATATCTTCGTCACGACTTGCATCATAGGTCATATTTTCTCTTTTACCTATTAAATTTTTAAAACTTCTCTTTTTCCACTGCTCATATACTTGAGGTTTTATGTATGCATTCTGTTTATTTTCTTCTAAGTACACATAATTTTCTTCACTTTCATAACCAGCATCAGCTATTATATTTTCATATTTTTCAGGAAGATTCTTTTCAAGTTTTTCAAGAAATGGTATTAATGTCAACTGGTCTGAACGTTCAGATGAAACGTCTACCCCTACAACATATCCGCCTTCTACTCCGATTTGAATGTTGTATCCAGGCTTTAATTGAGCATTTCTCATGTGGTCATCTTTCATGTGCATGAAAGTGGCATCAGTGTCAGTTTTCGAAAAGCTGTTTCTGCCATCGAATATTTTGTTGTATTCGCTGTATATAAGTTGCCTTTCCAAAAATTCTTCTGCTGATTCTATTGACCGTTGAAGGTTTGTCTTTCTTTTGCCTTTGCCATTTACAAATTCAATGTTTTCTTTTTCTTTAATTTTATATAAATGTGAAATTACTGATCTTAAAGTATTTTCTAAGCTTTGGATGTCGCAGTTTTCTTTAAGGTCATATTCCGTTTTGTATTCATTATTTATTTTTTCTATTAATTGCTTTATTTTTTCGTATAATTTTGCCTCGTTTTTATTTATGGCCTTTTTCCAAACAAAGCTGTACTTATTTGCATTGGCTTCGGCAATACCTTAATTGCAAAATCATCCTCAGTTTTACTGCAGAATGCCGGTATCTTATCCATTACCTTTTGTTGATTCTTTGTAACTGTTCCCCTACAGACAAAAGTATACTTATTTGATGATACTTCAATTTTAGTTCCGTCGATAAATATATTTTTCATTGAAAGCTCTCCATTTTCAGCCAACAAATTTGAAAATTGAGCCATAATATTTTCTGCAACTGCAGCAAAATGGATACTTCTAAATCTTGCAATTGTTGTATAATCAGGAACTGCTGAACCTTCAAGAAGATATATAAAATTTATGTCTCTATTGCAGGATCTTTCTATTTTTCTTGTTGAAAAAATGCTATTCATATTTGCATATAGGATTATCTTGAGTAGCTGTTTTGGGATTGCTTGGTTTTTCCTTATTCGGAAATACGTCTTTTCTAATTCTTTTAAATTCATCCTCTCCACTATTTGACTTAGCAACCTTACAGAATCATCACTCAGTATCATGTATTCAATATTTATTGGTAATTTTATTTGATTAAAATCACCACGAATGGTATAATCTTTATGTGTAAAATTGTTTATTTACATGAATATATTTTACACCTTTTTCCGGACTTTTTGTAGTCCGGAATTTGTTTTTTGCATTTAAAAAGCTGTTACACTAATTTTTTAGTGCAACAGGCCCATGCCTTTGGCACTTCCTGAATTTCATCAAAAATGAGCAGCGTATCTTCCGGAATGATTTTATGACCTGCATAAGCTCCAATCCGGTAATAATCCTCTCAATCTTCATATCCGCTTCAAACAAATCTTTCATTTGCTGAATATCAAAATTTACATAGACTGCCTTCTTGTATTCGGTTTTTCCAAAGTTTTTCATTAGCCAGGTTTTCCACACCTGACGTGCCCCTCTAATAATAAGCGGCTTTTTATTTTTCTTTTGCTTCCATTTATGAAGCTGTTCTATTGCAGCACGATACCAGTTAATACAAAAAATACAACGAATATCTGCTTATTATATACATTTTTTACGATTAATTACGCAGACGTGATACTATTCTCTCAGTCCGTGTTTCTTTTGGAATACGCCTGGTTATTACGCGGTTACGCAACTTACGGCGGGAATAATAAATATAAGTCTTGAAACCTTTGGAAATAAAGGCCTCAAGACTTATTTGTTTTGTGATGATATTAATTTATACTTTTACCCATATTATAATAATTTTTCATTTCAGATTCCGGCACCATACTTCCGCCTGTTGCCCATGCAATATGAGTGGAAGTCTCCATTTTAGAGCTTAAATTATATTTATCTAAATAAGCTTTACCTTCAGTTGTTCCATATAGCCGTGTTGGCCCTATGACTCCTGCAAGCGCTGAGGGTTCTAATTTAATGCTCTCTGAATCATACATACCAGCTAACAATTTATATAACAGATCATCAGAAACTGTATATATTCCGCTTAATAAGCCTGAAACAGTTTTACCAACAAATGCAGAAGGTCTTCCAACAGCTAAACCATCAGCTGCAGTAATATTATCTATACCAAAATCCTGAACACAAACTTTATCATGCTCACCTGTTAAGGAGCCTATTAACATAGATGGAGAATGAGTAGGTTCAACAAAAAAGCAGTTAACTAATTTGCCAAAAATAAGATTAAGTCCAAATGCCACTCCTCCAGGGCCGCCCCCTACTCCGCAAGGCAGATAAACAAAAAGAGGGTTATTTTCATTTACGCTAATATTCATATCATCTAATTGTTTTTTTAAACGATAGGCAGCAACAGCATATCCTAAAAATAAGTCTTCAGAATTCTCATCATCAATAAAGAAGCAAAGAGGCTCTTTATTAGCTTGCTTTCTTCCCTCTTCAACTGCCTTGCTAAAATCAGAATCATACTCTACTACAATGGCACCTTTACTACGTAATAAGTCTTTCTTCCATTGCTTTGCATCATTGGACATGTGTACAGTAACTTTAAATCCTAAAGCTGCGCTCATAATACCAATACTCAGGCCTAAATTTCCGGTGGAACCGACTGAAATAGAATGCTTAGAAAAATAATCCTTAAATCTCTTTTCACATAATACTTCATAATTGTCACTGGTTGATAATAATTTGTCTTTTATCGCAAGTGTTTCAGCATGTTTTAAAACCGCATAAATTCCGCCTCTTGCTTTTATAGAACCTGATATAGGAAGATTACTGTCACATTTAAGAAGTAAATTTCCTTTAATGCGTTGATTAAATTGCTCTTCTATAGCATTTTTCATATTATCAATAGTAACCAGTGAGGACTCAATAATCCCCTTATTTGCTTTCGTTTCCGGAAATGTTTTCTCAATATAAGGAGCAAACCTCTCAAGTCTTTCAATGGCATCAAAAACATCGCTTTCCGTTAAAGAGATATTTGAAGGCATCTTACTAACGTTTTCATAAAGAGGATTTTCCCAAAAAATTTCTTTATAATCACATAGCTCTTCTAACAAAGCATATTCTTGCTTCCATTCGGATATAGGCTTTCCTAAAACAAATTTTTCTGTCATAACGACACGCCTCCTTATCTATTTTTATAATATTTTTTTTAGAACACGCAACATATTTTTATAATATATTTTTTCTAATTGGCCTTCAGTATATCCTCTTTTTTTCAATCGCTCAATAAATTCAGGCAATTTCGTAACATCCTCTAAGTCTTTAGTGCCATATACCTCTGATTCTAGAAAATGATTTAAGGTATCTGATTCTAAAAAATCTGAGAAATCAAATCCAAATCCAACATGATCTATCCCCATAATATTAATCATATGCTCCACATGGTCTATTAAATGCTCTGCATCAAGCTTTGTTGGGTCATCATGCACAAATGCTGCGTATGCATTTAAACCAACTACCCCTCCTCTTTCTGCAATAGCTTTTAACTGCTCATCTGATAAATTTCTTCTATTTTTGCATAGTGCTTTGCAATTCGAATGGGAAGCTATAAAGGGTTTTTTAGTATTATTATAAATATCCCAGAAAGTTTTTTCATTGGCATGAGATACATCTACCAACATACCTAATTCCTCCATCTTGTGTACTGCTTTTACTCCAAATTCTGTTAAGCCTCTGGATTCATCTCCTCTTACACCTGTAGCTAAATCATTTTGCTCATTCCATGTCAAGCTTGCATGACGTATTCCAAATAAATAAAGTGCATTTAAGTAATCTACATCAGTGCCAATAGCGCTTAAACCTTCCATACCTGCAACTATTGCTAATTTGTTTGAGTTAACTGCCTTTTCTATATCATCATATTTTCTGACAATTGAAAAAACATCCTTATTTCCAGTAATTTCTACAGACATATTCTTTATAATTTCCATGGTTCTTGCCTTAGGGTTTTCATCATAAGGGGGATCGACCCAAATAACAAATATACCTCCCTTTACTCCGGATTTCATCATCCTTTTATAGTGGAAATTTCTAATAATGTCTTTTTGCCCCTTGTTTCTTTTCTGGACCACGTCAGTCCAAACATCACAATGCGCATCAAATATCATTGTAATACCTCCATTTCATTTTTATACTACATATGACAAAATAATCTTGAAAAAGAAGAACATCTGAATTATAGTTTTATTACCATAAAGGCAATTCTTCATATATTCTATTTCTCAAATTAAAACAGATTTGCGAACCAGTTTCCTATTGTTACACCCCATACATTTCCTACTATATAGCCCCAAACACCAACAAGCATTACAGGAACCACAAGCTCTGTCCAGCCTTTCGCAATAGCCATAGCTGCTGCAGTAGTAGGCCCTCCAATATTCGCACTTGAAACAACACAAAGTTCTTCAATGTTAGCTTTAAATAATTTTCCTACAGCAAATGTTATTGCCATATTAATAATAACAACAATTAAGCAATATAGAAGTAATGAAGGGCTATTCACTATAATGTCTTTTAAGTTTGCTGGAACTCCTAATACAACGAAGAAAAGATAAATTAAGAAAGTACCTATTTCTTGTGCGCCTCTGATATTTCCAATAATATTAGGAAATGCTGTTGCAATTATCATTGTTAAAGTAGTTATAATTAAATACTTTTGTCCCAAGAATATTTTTACTATTTGAGGCAAATTAGCTGAATTTATATAATTAGCAAATAAAGTAGATAATGCAGTAATAAGGAATGCAGTTCCTACTGCCATAGCAATATCTAAAAGAGAAATTTCTTTACGTCCCCAATAAGTTGCAGCATTATTATTACTACCTCCTAATTCTTTTTCTTTAGTCAAACGGTCTTCTATTGGATGATTGAAGTACTTCTTGAAAAAGGCCATACTAGGAATCGCCATAAGAATCATAAGATAAATAGCCATATTTATATTATCAGCAACCACTAAAGCATTTATTGTACTCTCTTTAGCTACAAAAGATGCTGACATTGCAACTAAATTTACGCCTCCTCCTATATAACTGCCTGTAATCATAGCAGCAACTTTATGCGCCTCAGGTATTAGAGTATGCATTGCAAATGTTGCAACAATTACTCCAAGAGCTGTACCCACTGATGATATATTAAATAATAGGAATGCACGTCCACTTTCTTTATAAATCTTAACAATATTTGCATTAAATAATAATAAAGGAATTGCTATAGGTACAACATAATCCCAAACAGTATCATACACTGGAGAAGTTGTTGGAATAATACCAATATTTGCAAGTACAATCGCACCCACAAGTGCGATAATAGATCCACTAACAGCGGATGCCCACTTGTATTTTTGTTCAAGATAAATACTAATAGCTGCCCAACATGTTAAAAACGTCCATAATGCCCATGTATTATCAGGACTTATAAATGACTTTACCACTTCTGTTTCCATAATTAAACCTCCTAAGTTTTTAATTTTTCTATATATGTTTTTTATTAATATATTAACATTTTTATTTTATCACAAAACTTTATAATTGTCTACATCAAATTAAATTATATTTAATTTTAATGCAATTTATTAAGTTAAATTAAACCACACTGAATTAAATTTGATATAGATACTATACAATACTTATGTTATAATTATTTACAGGAACAAAATATTAAATTATTTTTGATAATTTGTTTTAATAAATAGATTGTAATATAGAAAGGTTGCTTTTATGAATGATATAGATGTAGGTAGAAAAATTCGAGAATATCGAAAAGCTAAAAATTTAAATATAAAAGAACTGGCAGAAATGACTGGATTGACTTCATCCCTATTAAGCCAAATAGAACGCAATTTGGCTAACCCTTCTATAAATACTCTTAAAGTTATTTCTAAAGCCTTAAATGAACCTTTGTATGGTTTTTTTATGGAAACCAATGATACAGAAGATTTAATTGTTACTCCTAATAACCGTAAAAAATTAATCTTTACTGAAAACCAAGATTTTATTTATGAACTCTTAACTCCAAACACTAAAAGCTCGATAGAATTTATTAATATGGTATTGTCTCCGAATACGAAGTCTTCTGAAGAGCCTATGGGCCATGCTGGAGATGAAGTGGCTTATGTTCTTGAAGGT
This sequence comes from Firmicutes bacterium UBA6132, assembly GCA_002435835.1. The sequence goes on along the minus strand of DIVM01000131.1, from coordinate 5,133 downwards.
GTTGTTCATCTATATTATAATGATAAAATATTTATCTTGGAACAAGGAGATAGCCTTAGAATTGCACCTCATTCTAAGCATAGATGGGAGAATAAATCCGATAGTGATGCAAAGGTTATATTTGCAATTACTCCGCCTTCTTTCTAATTGCTAATTTGAGATAATTGTAAATATAATTGATAAAACATTTATAAATAACAGTGGTGGCCATTTTTCTGGCCGCCTATCTTATCTCCGTTGTTTAGTTGTACATATCTTCAGCAAATTTCTGCCTCAATACGACTGTGTTTGCTAACTTTATTTTAATGGTATCAATATTGAGTCATTTTTCATTTTGCGCCTCCATTGTTATTTTGCATGTAAGACTCTTTACTGGTCAAAAAGGTTTCATAAAATAAAAATAGTGTGATAGATTTTCTACCGAACTGTTTTTTTAGTTCGAATGATAGATTGTTATAGTCAGTTTAACAGGCTACCTACAGAAGAGAATAGCTTAAAAATATCTCCAACCACACAACTATGGTTGGAGATCAAAACTTTTTATTTTTTCGTCTGTCTACTTGACAGGGAGCGGTTCATTCTTAGTGCAACAGCCCCTTTTTTGTTTTTTTGCAAAAAGAGAGCTGCCTCTCATAGAAATTTTACTTTCTATTTTGAGACAGCCCCTTTTATAAAAGTAACTAATAATAATTCTAATGTTCTTTTTGGGGACGGACCCTTTCGTACCCTTTGGACCATTTGTCACTATTTTTTTGATAACGGTGTATTTTTAAATACTGCTAAAAAAACTACCATTATTATAATTCCAACTAATGATTGAAGTGAGTTTCCTATAATTTCAACCAATGGAGTTATGAAACTTCCAACCATTACAGAACCCACTAAATAATAAGCTATTACCTGCCATACACTTCCTAAAAATGAACCAATTATATATTTATTTTTACTATCCATTTTAATTACAACATATCCCATTATTAAAGCCATAACACCTTTAATAATAAATGTTGGTAATGCATAAATTGCATATCCACCCAGTATGTCAGCTAAAGCTGCACCAATAGCAGCAGCTAATGCTCCACTTTTGCCTCCAAGCAAAATTACTGCTATAAATATAAATCCATCACCTATATGTGAATATCCATTTGTAATTGGCATTGGAACTTTAATAAGAAATGTGGCTACGCATACTAGTGCAGCAAGCAATGCAGTATAAACCATTTTATTTAATTTTTTATCGCTCATTTATATCTCCTTAATTAATTTTATATATTAATTATATGCATTTCTGTACCCTTTAAAAGATACAGTTTTTCATTTTGCATAAGTGACAGATATATATTTAATAAAAAAACGTCCAGAATTATTATTAGGACGTTGTAGGATTTATATTAATTAATTTTAAAATAAATAAAAAACATTAAAGCTCAAGCCCGGTTTCCTTGCGACACACAGAATTACCCACTTATTGCTGCTTCCTTCCGGACCTGACACGTTCACAGGATTCTGTTGCGCAAGACCGAGCTTGAGCAATTAAAAATATAACATAAATAAATTAAGATGTCAATGTAAAATAGTGTAAATTTTATTTTTCTAAATTTATTTATTAAAATTATGATTATTCTACAATTGAATTCACATAAGAAATTAAAGGCTCAATGGTTGTTTTATCTGTGAAATCAACAACTTCACCATAAGTATCGAGCATCATTTTATCTTCATCTGTCATTTCTTCTTCTTTTTTGTTTTTTACCATTTTTTTCAGAGCTGACATCATAGCTTTATGTACAATACCTAATTTTTTATAATCAATGCCTCCACGCAAATGAAATATGTTTATTTGTTTTTGCATTTCATCAGTAAAATTTTTATTTATTATAGGTAAAAATTGAGATTTAATATTTGGATCAGCTAATCCAACAGTAAAAACAATTAAATTTTTATTTTTTAGTTTATCAAAATTTTTTGTAATTATGTCCACTCCTAATATACCGCTGGCATAAAGTCCGCCTCCGTATATTATATTGTCATAATTAAGCATATTTTCAACTTTTATATCAGAACTATCATATAAATCACAATTTAAATTTTCAGAAATCCATTTTGCATAATTTTGTGTATGTCCATATTTTGTTTTATAAACTACAACTGTATTACTCATATTATACCTCACAATAATTTTAGTTGATTGATTTATTTAAAGCATTTTCAATTGATTTTAATATTACTTTACTGCTATAAGTAGCTCCTGAAACAATATCGACTTTTAAGCTTTGATTTTCTACAACTTTTTCAGTTAATATCTCTGCTGATTCACCTTTGCCATTATTATGTTTCAACAATTCAACATCCACTATTTTTTTGTTTTTAATTGTTACATTAACTTCAGCAGATACAGGAAATACTTCATAGCTTCCATTAAATGTTCCATCTTTTGCATTTGATAAATTAATATTTTCTATAGTTAATACTTCTAACTTACTTAAATTGTTTATTGAAAACAAACTAATTAAAAATAATATAACCACAATAAATATAAATGATAAAAAAACTTTTTTCTTCTTCATAATCAGCCACCTTAATAAATTATTTAATAAATATTAAATTTCAGCATAATCATTTTAAAACTTCAAATGTTTTTTCTTCTTCATATTGCTTAGTGTAAAGGTTATAATAATAGCCCTTTTTATTAATTAAATGCATATGCGTTCCTTGTTCTACAATTTTTCCGTTTTTTACCGCCAAAATTAAATCTGCTTTTTTAATTGTAGATAGCCTATGAGCTATTATAAATGAAGTTCTGCCTTTTAATAAATAATTAATACCTTCTTGCAAATGCTTTTCCGTTTGTGTGTCAATTGATGATGTAGCTTCATCTAAAACAAAAATTTTAGGATTAGCCAATATAGCTCTTGCAATAGATATAAGCTGTTTTTCTCCAGTCGATAATTTGTCGCCTCCTTCCCCTACTTGAGAATCGTACCCAAACTCTAATTTTTTTATAATTTCATCAACACTAACTATCTTTGCTGCTTTTTCAATTTCTGCATCACCAGCATCAAGATTTCCGTAACGAATGTTCTCTTTTATAGTTCCTGAAAACAAATGGGGATTTTGCAAAACATAGCCTATGTTTGAATGAAGCCATAATTGTGATCTTTCTCTATAATCAATACCATCTATAAATATTTGCCCCTTAGTAGGTTCATAAAACCTGCATGCAAGGTTTACAAGTGTGCTTTTTCCTGCTCCTGTTTCTCCAACTATAGCCACATTTGTACCAGCAGGAATAAATAAATTAAAGTTGCTTAAAATTTCTTCATCACCATCTGGATATTTAAATGTAACATTTCTAAACTCTATATCACCTTTAATTTCTTCCCAGTTATCCTTTTTAGGATTTAGGTTATCACCATACTTTTCTAAAACTTGTTCAGAATCTTTAATTAAAGGTTCTTTTTCAAGAATTTCTGTAACCCTTTCTATATTAGCCTGTAAAGAAATTACTTCCGAGAATATACGAGCTAATTGTTGTATCGGTTCAAAAATTCCAATTGCATATGATATAAATGCTGATAAGATACCAAGTTTCATTAAATCATTCATAGCAAGATATCCACCTCGTGCTAAAACTATGGCTGTTGTTGAAGAGCCAAAAAAAACTATGATTGGTATAAATACTGCATTTAATCTTGCTAATTTAATTGATGTAAATTGTAATTCATTAGTTGTTTTTTTAAATTCATTTAAATTTAAATGTTCTATAACCAAAGTTTTCGTTGTACGAGCACCTGTTATTCCTTCATTGAAGTCCCCTGTCATTTTAGAATTAATTTTTCTTAAATTACGACTTTCTTTTAACATCCTTTGTTGAAAGAATATTGTAATTAAAACCATGAAAGGTATGAATACAATTACAAATAAAGCAAGCTTATAATTTAATATTAACATAGCTATAAAGACGCCTATTACGTATGCTATGGACCAAATTACATCAACTAAGCCCCAGGCAATCATAGAACCAATTTTATTTGTATCGCTTAAAACCCTTGACATTATATAACCAACAGGTGTTGTGTTATAATAAGTCAAAGATAAATTTTGTAAATGCATAAAAATTGCTTGCCTTAAATCATATCCTAAACGCATTTCAACTGTTATAGCTAACCTAACAAATATGTAAACTGTTATAACTTGCAATGATACAGTTAAAAAATAAAGTACTGCAAATTTATTCAAACCTTCTGTTGTATTATTTACTATAAAATTATCAACTGCATAACTCTGAAATAAAGGAAGCGCCACATCAATAAAAGCAGAAATCAACATGAATGCAATTATTCCTATTAGCTGTTTAATATATTGTTTAAAAAAATTTCTTAATTTAAGCCATACTTTTATATCAAATGATTTAATTTCTTTAATATCTTCTTCCAAAATTACCTCCAACATTATCATATGGATAAATTCATTTGCACATCATAAATATTTTTATAAATACCATCTCTTTTAATAAGTTCTTCATGAGTACCTATATCTGCTATTTCACCCTTATCTAAAACTAAGATCATATCTGATTCCATAAGCGTCGTTATACGATGAGAAATAAGTATTGTGGTTGCTTTGTTTTTTCTCTTTTTAAGTTCATTCCTAATTTTAGAATCTGTTTCAGAATCAACTGCAGATAAAGAATCATCAAAAACCATAATTGGTGTATTTTGAAGTATCATCCTTGCAATAGCAACACGTTGCTTTTGACCTCCAGATAGTGTAACTCCTCTTTCACCTACTATGGTATCATATCCTTTTTCAAAATTTTCTATGGACTTAGCAACTTGAGCTACATCTGCAACACTTTTTATTTCTTCTATACTTGCATCAGGTTTTGCAATTTTAATATTATCTTTTATAGTTTTCGAAAACAAAAATGGTTCTTGAAGGACCATACCAATATTTTTTCTAAGATAATCCCTTTTAATATTTTTAATGTTTACATTACCTATAGTTATTGCACCATCATCTTCTGACAAATCATATAAACGATTTAACAAATGCATGAGTGTGGTTTTTCCTGATCCAGTTCCACCTAATATGGCAAATGTAGTTTTGCTTTTAATTTTGAAACTTATATCT
>DIVM01000150.1:17844-18333 GCA_002435835.1 Firmicutes bacterium UBA6132 | reverse complement strand
AGAATGATGAGAGACGCTAAAATTACTGAGATTTATGAAGGAACTTCAGAAGTTCAAAGAATGGTAATTAGCGCTGACATGTTAAAATAGGGAGGAAGAGACTTTGAATATAGTAGTATGCATTAAACAAGTACCTGATACAACAGAAGTTAAACTTGATCCAAAAACAAATACATTAATTAGAGATGGCGTGCCAAGCATAATAAATCCTGACGATAAAGCAGGCTTAGAAGCAGCATTAAGAATAAAAGATGAAAACGGTGCACATGTAACAGTAATAACAATGGGACCACCACAAGCAGATTTAGCACTTAGAGAAGCTTTGGCAATGGGAGCTGATGAAGCAATCTTATTGACAGACAGAGCTTTTGGAGGTGCTGACACATGGGCAACATCAACTACTTTGGCAGCAGCACTTAAAAAATTAAGCTATGATTTAATAATCACAGGAAGACAAGCCATAGACGGAGACACTGCACAAGTTGGTCC
>DIVM01000150.1:0-17779 GCA_002435835.1 Firmicutes bacterium UBA6132 | reverse complement strand
CCAAGATATATGTCACCAAAAGGAATTTTTGATGCGTATAGAGAAAAACAAGTAACAGTATGGACATTAAAAGATATAGAAGTAGATCTTGATAACATAGGATTAAAGGGTTCTCCTACTAAAGTTAAGAAATCATTCACAAAAGGCGCAAAACAAGCGGGTAAAATTTTCAACTTAGGAGCACAAGAATCAGCAGAGTTAATAGTTGAAAAAATGAAAGAAAAATTTATCCTTTAATGTTAATTAAATTGGATAAGTTAACTAAGAATCAGCAAAAATGGCTGAATGAATTTTCACTAATTTTATAGTAGGAGGCACGAAATGAATATTTTAGATTATAAAGGAATTTTTGTTTTTGCTGAACAAAGAGACCACAAAGTACAAAAGGTAGCATATGAATTAATAGGCAAGGGAAAAGAACTTGCTAAAGATTTAAATACAACAGTAACAGCAGTTTTACTTGGTAAAGACATGATGGATGAAGCAAGAAGATTAAATTATGCTGGAGCTGATAAAGTAATATATGTTGATGATGAAATGCTTGATGAATATATGACAGAACCATATGTTTATGTGCTTAATAAAGTTTTTTTAGAAAAAAAACCTGAGATAGTATTATTTGGAGCATCAGCAATAGGAAGAGATTTAGCTCCAAGAGTTTCAGCAAGAATTCACACTGGATTAACAGCTGACTGTACAAGCTTAGCTGTTGAAGCAGATGATAAAGAACCTGAAAAATTAAACTTAATGATGACAAGACCTGCATTTGGCGGAAACATAATGGCTACAATCGCATGCCCAAATCATAGACCACAAATGGCTACAGTAAGACCTGGTGTTATGAAAGCATTAAAATTAGATGATTCTAATGAAATAAATATAGAAGAATTTAAAATAGAAATACCATCAAGCTGTAAAAATGTAGAAATTCTTGATGTTGTGAAAATAATACAAGAAAGAATGAATGTAGAAGATGCAAAAGTATTAGTTTCTGGTGGAAGAGGAATGAAAGGCTCTGAGAATTATGCTATGATTGAAGAATTAGCAGATTTACTTGGAGGAACAATTTCAGCTTCAAGAGCAGCTGTAGATGCAGGCTGGGTAGCGAAGGATAGACAAGTTGGACAGACAGGAAAAACTGTAAGACCAAACTTGTATATCGCATGCGGTATTTCAGGAGCTATTCAACACTTGGCAGGTATGGAAGAATCAGAATTCATAATTGCAATAAATAAAGATGAAACTGCACCAATATTTGATGTTGCTGATGTTGGTATAGTAGGAGATATTTTTACAGTTATTCCAAATTTAATTGAAGAATTAAAAAAAGAAGGAAGAACTGCTTAAGACAATATATAAAAGAATCAGAGAAATGGTGAATAGCTTTAACTATTCACCATTTCAGTATTTACTTAAATTTATTTCATTGTAGTTCCGTTAGTTCCGCTCATTTGTCTTTGAGCCATTTCAACTAATCTTTTTGTCATGTAGCCACCAACGTAACCGTTTTGTCTTGCTGTAAGGTTACCTTTGTCTACTTGCTCATAGTTTGTTAATCCTAATTCGTTAGCTATTTCAGCTTTCATTTGATTTAATGCTTGTTTTGCTTCTGGAACAACTATATTGTTGCTTCCGCTGTTGTTTGAGTTTGCCATGTGTGTTTCTCCTTTCAATTGTTGTATTATTATTATTGTCAGTTTATATTTATTTAATCATGTAAGTATTTGGATTTTTGGTATCTTTTACTATTTGCTTAGATACTAACATTTTTTCGAATATGTGATTCATAAAATTTTGTTATCAATCTAACTTACTTGACTAAATATGAGAAAATCTTTATTTGATTTTCTATAAACATATTATGTGTTTAGTTATAATTTTAATACATGGGAATATTTTGAACAAAAGGTTATGGTTAGCAAACTAATTTAAATTAAAAAAGTATTGTACTAATCAATTATTATGTGATAAAATATGAAAATGATGTAACTATTTTTTTTTATTTTCATAATTTAATAGTATGCAAAGGAGGTAAAAATATAAGGAATTAAACTTGACAAAAATTATAGCGCCAGAACTTATTTATTTAAGTTGACGAGGACAGAGTTATCGAATTTTCGGCGGATGCTCTGCGGTGTGCTTCATCGATAAAGTTTTTACAAAAGTAGCATCGAAATGTTATTACAAAATAAAACTTGCAAGCATCTTTTCTATTTATTAAAATAAAAAGTCTAAGTTTAAGTTTCCCATAAATCAATTTTAAATTTTAAAAATAAAAAAATATATTATTCAAACTTGAAAACAAAGATAATTTCAAGTGTTGTTTTAATGTGAAAAAATAAAATATTAAAAATAATAAAAAGTAATAGGAGACTTAAAATGTGCGGAATAGTTGGATATATAGGATTTGAAGATGTAAAAGAAATAATTCTTGGTGGATTAGAAAAACTCGAGTACAGGGGATATGATTCAGCAGGTATAGCTATAGTTAACAGCAATAATGTTTATGTTTGTAAAGAAAAAGGTAGAATAAAAGATTTAAGAGGATGTTTGGATGTAAATGAAACAGGAACACTTGGAATAGGACACACAAGATGGGCAACTCATGGTGTACCAAATAAAATAAATTCTCATCCACATCAAAGCTGTACAAAAAGATTTACACTTGTACACAATGGAATTATTGAAAATGAAAATGAACTTAGAGAAAAATATTTAAAAGACATTGAATTTACAAGCGATACTGATACAGAAGTTATTGTTCAGCTAATTGAAAAGTTTGTCAGCGAAGGTGAAGAAGTTGAACTTGCTATAAGACATACAATGAGCGAATTAGAAGGCTCATATGCTCTTGCTATACTTGATAAAGAAGATATGAACACTTTATATGCTGCTAAAAATAAAACTCCTTTATTAGCAGGTAGAGGAGAAGGATTCAATATGATAGGCAGCGATGCAATGGCAATGATTAATTACACAAATAATTTTTATGAAATTGAAGATAAAGAATTTTTGAAAATTACTAAAGAAAAAATAGAAATATTCACTATATATGGAAACAAAGTAACAAGAGATACTTATACAGCTGACATAGATGCTTCTGATACAGAAAAAGGAACATATCCTCATTATATGATGAAAGAGATAGAGGAACAGCCTTTTGTAATAAGAAAAATAATTTCTGAATATTCAGATGAAAATGGAAATTTGTTTGTTGAACCTGAAATAGTAGAAAATGTTAAAGCTTGTGATAAATTATATATTATAGCATGTGGAACAAGTTATCATGCAGGTCTTATTGGAAAGCAGTTTTTTGAAAAAATAGCAGGTAAACCAACTGAAGTAGTTATTGCAAGCGAATTTATTTACAATATGCCTCTTTTAACTGAAAAACCATTGTTTTTATTTATATCACAAAGTGGCGAAACAGCGGACTGTAGAGCTGTACTTGTAAAAGTTAAGCAGATGGGATTTAAAACATTGACTCTGACAAATGTTAAAGGTTCAACTCTTTCAAGAGAATCAGACAACACACTTTTATTATATGCAGGACCTGAAATAGCTGTTGCATCAACAAAAGCATATACAGCACAAATTGCAGTATTATCCATACTTGCAGCTAAAGTAAATAATAAATTAAATATAGATATTTTTAAAGAATTAGGAAAAATTGCTTACACTATGGAAACTCTTTGTGATGACAAAGATAACTATAAAGAATTAGCAGAAAAGTTTTTAGTAAAAAGCAGAAACTGTTTTTATATAGGAAGAAGCATGGATTATTTTGTTTGTTTAGAAGCTTCTTTAAAATTAAAAGAAATTTCATATATACAAACAGAAGGATTTGCGGCAGGGGAATTAAAACATGGAACAATTGCTTTAATTGAGCATGACACTCCAGTAGTTGCTGTAATAACTCAAGAAAGCATCAATTTAAACACAAGAAGCAATATAAAAGAAGTTAAAGCAAGAGGAGCTGCAACAATGGTTATCTCTTTGAAAAAGCTGAGCAATGAAACTGATGATATAGTTATTGATGATGTAAATGAACTTTTATCACCATTAGCAGCAATCATACCAGCACAATATTTAGCATACTATGCAGCATTATTAAAAGGCTGCGATATAGATAAACCAAGAAATTTAGCTAAGTCTGTAACGGTTGAGTAATAGAAAAATTAACATGAGTTATATATAATTAATATTGTCACTAATTATAATTACTTGTGATAATTCACTATTAAGAAGATTCTTATATGAATTTATGTTTTAAAATATTATATTAATTTTTTAGGATACACTCACAATATTTGTGGGTGTATTTTGTTGTGTTAGCGAATACCACGAGCTATACCTGTAGTAGTAATAAGTTATACCTATGTTAGAAAAATACCGAGTTAGGACGAATATATAATTTATAAAGATTTTAAACGATTATTGACAATCGATTATATATAGTATATAATCATTTAAGTGACAACGTTTCATCATATTTCAAATAATTAGGAGGATAAAATGAAATTAAAAAATGATAATCACATAGCAATTATTGGAGAAGGTATGATTGGGATGGGCTTGGCAGTGCTTTTTACCGGCAATGGTTATAAAACAACAGTTTTTGCTATAGATCCCAAAGCAGGCAAGCAAAGATATGATAACTATTATAAAGATTTAATAGATTTAAACTTAGTAACAGAAAAACAAGCGAAAGCCTGCGAAAAATATCTTTATTTTACTGGAAATTATGAGGATATTTCTGGTGCTGACTTCATAATCGAGTGTGTTGTAGAAAGGCTTGAAGTAAAATATGAAGTATATAAAAATATAGAAAAAAATTGCACCAAATATAAAGCAATTGCTTCTACAACATCGGCAATATCTGCAGATGATTTAGCTAATGGTGTAGAGCAAAAGGATAAAATATTAGTTGCTCATCCTTGGAATCCGCCACACCTTGTACCATGTGTCGAAGTGGTAAAAAGTAAATATACAAGCGTTGAAGCAGTAACAGCTACAAAAGAAATTCTCGAATCAGTTGGAAGAGAAGTTGCTGTTATGAATAGGCCTGCACCTGGCTTTATTGGAAATCGTCTGCAGCATGCTCTTTACAGGGAAGCAGTATACATGGTAGAACAAGGAATAGCAAGCCCTGAAGATATAGATAAAACTCTCAGATCAAGTTTTATACCACGTTATACTTCAATAGGATTATTTGAGCATTTTGATTATGCAGGTCTTGATATGATTGTTAGTATAGATGATTATCTTTTTCCGGATTTGTGTAACGCTACTAAAGCTCAGGATTACATAAGATCACGTTATGAAGCAGGTAATTTAGGTTATAAAACTGGAAAAGGAGTTTATGACTGGAACAATGTAGATATGGAAAAATTCAGAAAACGCGCAAGTGCACCGTATCTACAATTTTTCAATTGGAGCTTACCTGAAGAATAATATAAATTCTCATTAACACTCTTCACAAAGTTGATACATCTTTATAACTTAAAAATTAGAAAATATATAGGCATTGTTTAAGATTAATAAAATGAATTTTAATAATTTTCAGATATTTAGATTTTCAAGTATGAATTTTTAAACTTTATAAATTGAAATGGAGCCAAAGGCTTTATTAATAAAAATTTAAAGGAGGAAAGTGTTTTATGGGTTATTTATTAGCAATCGGTGTTAGTGCAGGAATTATTGCAGGGATTTTTTCTCATCTCGTATTTGTTGCTCAAGTACTTAATGTATTAGCTTGGGTAAGCTTTGTAGGTGAAGCATGTTTTTTTGCAGCTGGTGGAAAAGGTCAGGGTCTTTTAAAAGGGTTAGCAGCTAATTTTGCTGGTGTTTTCTGGGCTGCATTTATTTTCTTTTTGGTTGGTGTTTGGAAATCTCCTGTTTCTATGGGTGTAGCAGTATGTATTGCAGTAATTATGATGTGTGTTCAAGCAAAATTCAATTATCTATCATTTATTCCCGGTGCGTTTGCCGGTTGTGCATGTCTATTTGCAACTGCTTCACAAGATTTTCCATCAGGTAATTGGAAAGTTGTACTAATAGCTCTTGTATTAGGTGCAGTGATGGGTTATCTTGCTGAGCAGGGCGCTACAATTATGATGAAAATGTTTAATAAGAAGTCAGCTGCAATTGAAACCAATGTATAAGGTTAATTAATAGTTTATAGAATACATAAAATTATAGTGTAAAAAGAACTTATATGGTAATCAACTTTAAAAAGAGATTATCCATATAAGTTTTTTTGTATAGTAAATTAAGTAAAATTTGAATAATAAACATTATCCTCCTAAATTGTATTAATAAACCATAATAAAGTGAGTGAAGAAACAAATAAAGGTAATTTCAATATTATTTCATATTATTTTTAATTTTTAATCGATTATTATTTGACTTTGATTTTTAAAATGATATAATTTAATATAATATTATAAATTGGGGAGATAAAATGGATTCAGTACAAAAGCCAATATTGAAGGAACGAGTTTTATATAGAGATGAAATATATGAATATTTTAGAAAAAAAATTATAGCTGGTGATCTTAAGCCTGGAGATAGAATAGTAGAAACACGTTGGGCGAAAGAACTTGGAGTGTCCCAGTCGCCTGTAAGGGAAGCAATTAGAGAACTTGAATTAAATGGATTGGTTGAGAACAAGCCGTTTTATGGAACATTTGTCAAAGAAATCAGCAAAAAGAATATAATTGATGCTTTTAAGGTACGCATAAGCCTTGAAGTTTTAGCTGTAAAAGAAGCTATAAAAGTTATAACTGATGAACAGCTTGAGGAAATACATTCATTGATTAACGCAATGGAAGATGCAGCTGAGGAAAATGATATTGATCTGTTTATAGATAAGGATGCATTATTTCATGAAAAGATAGTAAAGTTAGCAGATAATGAAATGTTATTAAAGCTTTGGAGCCAGTGCCACATAGTTGAATGGACTCAGTTTAGCACAATCACTTCTAAAATGGGTATTAAGAAATTAGCCACACGTCATGAGGATGTTTATAATGCTTTATTTGAAAGAAATGTAGAAAAAGCAGTAGAGATAATAGCTTCTCATGTTCAAGAATTAATGGATGAAATTAATTAAATATTAAAATTCTAAAAAGTTGCCTAACATAAGGCAACTTTTTTTAGATTTCTTTATTTTGTTAAATAATATAAACAAATATGAATTTTTTTTAATAATATTAATGTTGACGATTTATGAAAACGATTATATAATAAAACATAATCGATTATTGATTATATATAAGACATAACAGTTAATGTATAATTTTTTATGTTTTAAAAGCAGTTTTGTAAATGTTTTTATTTTTGCTTATTAGCAATAAAAATAAAAAAAAAAAATTGGAGGATGTAATTCATGACTAAGTACGTTGGAAAAGCAGAAAAAAGAATTGATGCTTATGAAAAGGTTACCGGCAAAGCACATTATACAATGGATGTTGCTGTTCAAACCAAAAATGCTGTTCATATGCACGCATTAGTAAGTCCCTATGCACATGCAAAAATACTTAAGTTAGATTTATCAAAAGCTAAAGAGGCTCCTGGTTTTGTTGGAGTAATAACTGGCGATGAACCTGGTGTTTATTGGGATGGATTTCCTAAAGACGCAATACTTGCACAAAACAATGAAGTAATATGGGCTGGACAAATAGTAGCTCTTGTTGCAGCAGAAACTTTGGAACAAGCTAAAGATGCTATTGAATTAATAGATATAGAATATGAAGTGTTACCACACGTTTTATATTACTGGGATGCAATTAAACCTGAACCTGTATCTGTAATAGACCCTATGTTTGGAAAACGTAACGGTGCGACAGATCGTCCTATGGATGAAATAAAAGATAAGAAATCTCCTAATGTTGTTGGTGCTTTCAAACTTGACACTGGTAACGTTGATGAAGCTTTTAAAGATGCAGATATAATTGTTGAAAGAGATTTTTATAACGGTAAAAAAACTGCAAGCCAGTTAGAAACACCGATGGCTGTTTGTGAATATGATGAACATGGTAAATTAACAATGCGTTCAAACGGAATGGGAGTTCATGGAGTTGTTAAATGTGGGCTTGTAAGAATGTTGGGAATAAAAGGAAATAAACTTCGTGTTGTTTCTCCTCACAGTGGTGGTAGTTTTGGTAGTCGCTTAGCACCAATCATGGAAGTTTTATCTGCATTGATGGCTATGAAAATTAAAAGAACTGTAATTTATCGTTTAACAAGAGAACAACAGTTCACTACAGCGCCTTCTAATTGGCCTGCAATTACAAAAGTTAAGTTAGGTGCTAAAAAGGATGGTACAATAGTTGCTTTTGATTTCTACTGTGCTGAAGAAATAGGAGCTGGATTAAACAACAGCTATTTTACAGGACGTATGGCTGCATCTGGTGCTAATCCGATTTATAATTGGAATGAAGCAAGAATTGATTCTTTAGCAGTTACTACTAATACTGTTCCTGCTGCAGAGTACAGAGGTTTAGGAGTACCTGAATCAGAATTTGCTATAGAATGTGCAATAAGTGAGATAGCAGATAAATTAAATATGAGTCAATTAGAAATAAGACGAAAAAATCTTATTAAAAAAGATGAAAAAGATTGTGTAGGAGAAGTTATAACAAGTATTGGCGTTGGTAAATGTTTAGAAGCTGTTGCAGAATCTATAAAAATAGATGAACCAAGCATTCAAGACGGAAGTGTTTGGAAAAAAGGAAAAGGTATCGCAGCTGGCGGAAAGCAAAATACGCCATTGGGACGTTCTGAAGCTGATGTATTATTCCATGATGACGGAACAGTAACTTTATCCATGAGCAATGATGAAAATGGTATGGGTGCTACTACAGCATTAAAACAAATGTGTGCAGAAATATTAAAAATGCCTATTGAAAATATAGAAGTTTTAAGAGCAGATACAGATACAACTCCTTATGACAATTATGGTGCATCAAGCAGAACTACATATACAACAGGTAATGCTGTTAAAGTTGCTTGCTTAGATCTAATTACTAAATTAAAAGAAGAAGTTGGACGAGCAACTGGTGTTCACCCAGTAAATATTGAGATAGAAGGAACAAAAGCTTTATTAAAAGGTTATCAGAAAAAAGAAATTGAAATCAGAACTTTATTTAAGCCAATTAATTTCTTCGAACAAGGAAACTTTGGTTTAATGATTGGAACTCCTGTAAGAGGACATGGTGTTTATTGTCCGGCTCCTGTATTAATGTGGGGCGAAGATGGAAGATGTGATAGACAATGGAACTGGTATCAATATTCTTCATGTGCTGTTGAAGTTGCAGTAAATGAAGAAACAGGCGTTGTTAAAGTTCTAAAATATGCAAGTGCAGCAGATACAGGAAATCCTATAAATCCTAAATTAGTAGAAGGACAAATCGAAGGCGGCGTAATGATGGCAATTGGTTTTGCCATTACTGAAGATCATTATTACGATAAAAACGGTAAGATTTGGAATGCAAATCTTGGAGATTACAGAATACCTACAACACTTGATGTACCAAAAGTTGATGATACATTTGCACATATTTGTCCTGATGCATTGCCTGATGGTCCATTTGGAGCAAAAGGTATGGCAGAATCAATAACTGTTCCTGTAGCACCTGCTATTGCAGAAGCTATTTACCAAGCTGTTGGCGTTAGAGTGGATTCATATCCTATGACAGCGGAAAAGGTTCTTAAGCTTATAAAAGAAAAGAAAGAAATGGAGGCTTAAAAATAATGAGTATAGTTGACAAAAGCTTTGAAAGCATTACTGTAGATTTAGAAGTAAATGGAAAAAATTATACATTAATAGTTCCGCCATATAAAACGTTAATAGAAGTTTTAAGAGAAGAATTAGGACTTCTTGGAACAAAAATAGGTTGCGAAGACGGAAACTGTGGTGTTTGTACATTGCTTATGGATGGAATGGCTGTGAAAAGTTGTTCAATTCTTATTTCACAGGCTAACGGTCATAAAATAACAACTATTGAAGGATTAGAAGGTAAAAATGCTTTGCATCCATTACAACAATCTTTTATAGATAATTTCGCATTACAATGTGGATATTGTACTCCAGGTATGATATTAACTGCAAAAGCAATATTGGATGAAAATCCTAATGCTACTGAAGATGATATCAGAGAAGGATTGCATGGAAATATGTGCCGCTGTACAGGTTATAAAGCAATAGTAAAAGCTATAGAAGCAGTACGTGATGGCGAGTATAAAGAAACTTGTGGGGAGGTATAAAAATGATAAGATTTGAAAGCTATTATGAACCAACTTCCATAAATGAATGTTCAGAGTTAATTATTAAATATGGAAAAGAAGCTAAATTAGTTGCAGGTGGAACGGATTTAGTTCCAAAGCTTAAAAATAGAGTAATGAAAGTTAAAACAGTTATAGGATTACAAGGAATAAAAGAAGCAAAGGGTATCAAAAAATCAGCTAATGGTTTAGAAATAGGTGCTTTGACTACGCTTAGAACAATTTCACTATCTGAAGAAGTTAAAGAAAACTTTTTAGCATTAGCAGAAGCTGCAGGACATGTTTCGAGCATGCAAATAAGAAATATCGCTACAATAGGTGGAAACGCATGCAATGCATCACCAAGTGCTGATGCAGTACAAGGTCTTATAGTTTCAGATGCTTTAATAAATATAGCTGGACCAAATGGAACAAGACAAGTACCTATTATTGATTTCTTTGTTGGTGTAGGAAAAACTGTATTAAGTGAGGGCGAATTTGTAGTTAGCTTTACACTTCAAAATCCTCGTAAAAATACAGGAGCATCTTATAAAAAATTTGCTATCAGAGGTGACACTGACATAACAATAGTTGGAGCAGGAAGCAGCATAACATTGGACAGCGAAGGAAAAGTTGCAAAAGCAATTATATCTTTAGCAGCGGTAGCACCAACACCTATCAGAGTAAAACAAGCTGAGGAAATGATTATAGGAAAAGTTTTAACTGAAGAACTTATAGAAAAAACAGCTGAAGTTGCAGCTGAAGTATGTAATCCTATTTCAGATCAACGTGCAACTAAAGAGTATAGGGTAGAAATGGTTAAAGTATGGACTAAAAACGCTTTGACAGAAGCTTTAGAAAGAGCAAAATAAATAAACTATTGGCGGCAGTCGATCTGCCGCCTATTTAAAAAGGATGGAACAATGGAAAGAATAACTGAAAATGTATACACAAATACGAAAATAAGAGGATGCAATTCAAGCATTGTATTTACAAGCGAAGGAGCTGTTTTCATAGATACAGCACAATTGATTAGCTCACTTTTAGAAATGATAGATTTTGCAAAAAGTAAAGGGCCAATAAAATATTTAATTAACACTGAACCGCATATTGACCACATATTTGGTAACCACTGGTTTGCTAATGAATGTCCGGTAGTAGGACATGAAAAAATTAAAGATTCATTTTTCTTAGTACCTGGAACAATGGATGGCTATGATTACAGTGTTGATGTACTCACTCGTCAAGATAAGGATTCTTTACACCTCATGCCTTCAAGAGAAGAATATATAGTAAACATGCCTCAAATAACATTTAATGACAAAATGAGTTTAACTGTTGGAGATCATACATTTAATTTATATCATACACCTGGTCATGCAGATTCTCAAATAGCTGTTCATGTGCCAGAAGAAAGAGTAGTGTTCGTAGGAGATACTCTTTTTGTTGACTGCCAAACATGGCTACACAGTGCTAATATTGATGAACTTATTAATTCATTGCATTTCTTAAAAACATTGGATTTTGATTATATAATTCCTGGTCATGGGCCAGTTGCAACTAAAGATTATATAGATGTACAATTATCTATTATTTATAAATGGATTGCTGCAGTGGCTGAAGGTATTGCAAAAGGTTGGTCTCAGGATGAATGCATTGAAAAAATAAATTATACCCAATTACCTGTAGACATTGGTCAAGATGAAATGATGGAATATATTCAAAGAACAAACGTAAGTAAATGCTACAATTATATTATGAATAAAAATAGCTAACATAAAATAACCTTCATTTGAAGGTTATAATGTTATACGCTTACAAAACTGCCTTGGAGGTAATTATGTGTGATAAAATTAATAATGGAATAACAAGAATAATTAACAATGGTACGGATGTTACAATAATTACGAACAGTGAAAAAGCAGCAATTGTTATGAAAGCATCGAGAACTCTTGTAGTAAAAGGTATCAGCACTGCAATCATTGAAACCCTTAATTACGACATTATTGATGAAGAAAATATTTTAAATTATGCAAATAAGACTGGTGCTGTAATTTTTATAGATAAAAATATTTACAACATTTATATAAAATATATTAATAAAGAAGAAACAGAAGTAAATTTAATAGATAATCCTACAATAGAGAATATTATAAATGAAACGGAAAAAATCGTTCAAAGTAAATTGATTAATAATAGGGGTAAGGCTTTTAATTTTATTCATTATGTAAGTTAGTATTTAAAAGCAAAAGGATGTGGCAATATGATATTACGACTTGCTAAAAGTGATTCATTTAATCCATGGTTTAATTTATCTTTAGAGGAAAATTTGTTAAATAATGTTGATGAAGATGAAATAATATTATATCTTTGGCAAAATGAAAATACAGTTGTGATTGGAAAAAATCAGAATGCTTGGAAAGAATGTGCTTGGCAAAAGTTACAAGATGATAATGGTAAGCTTGCACGCAGGCTATCAGGTGGTGGAGCTGTTTATCATGATATGGGAAATTTAAATTTTACTTTTATAATGAACAAAAAGCATTATGATTTACAAAAACAGCTTTCAATAATTATATATGCTTTAAAAAAATTTAATGTGGATGTAGAATTTTCCGGCAGAAATGATATGCTCATTGATGGAAAGAAATTTTCAGGACATGCATATTATTCTTTTAAGGATAAGTCATATCACCACGGAACACTTATGGTTAATATAGATTTAGAAAAACTTGGGTATTATTTAAAATCTTCTGAAAAGAAAATAAAATCTAAAGGTGTTGACTCAGTGCGCTCAAGAGTAACTAATTTAATTGATTATAATAATGAAGTAACAATTGAAAATTTAAAACATACGATTGGTGAAAAATTTATTGAAACATATGGTGGAGATAAAAATACAATTATTCATGAAATTTATGCTGAAAATATTAACGCCGTTTTATATGAAAAATATTCTTCTTGGGAATGGCGTTTTGGACAAAGCCCTAAATTTGATGTTTCATTAACAGAAAAATTTTCATGGGGTGAAACTGAATTTGAGTTTTCTTTAAACAATGGCGAAATAACAGATTCTAAAATATTTACAGATGCCATGGATACAGAAATATTTAAAGGTCTTTCTGAAAAATTGATAGGGTGCAAATTTAAAAAAGATATTTTGACAAGCATAATAAAAAATAAAGTTAAAGATGAAGAAGTTTCAAGTGATATAATAAATTGGATAGAAAAGGAATTAGAAAGCTAATATACTTGATTAATATATATGCTATAAGCTTAAGTTTACAATTTTTTCAATATTAAAGCAAGAATTTAAAATAATTTATCAAGAGGTGCTAATTAAATGCGTGACAAAACTGGAAGAAATATTGATTACTTAAGGGTTTCGCTTACGGACAGATGCAATTTAAGATGCATATATTGTATGCCTGAAAATGGAATACCTAAAGTAAAACATGAAGATGTTTTGAGATTTGAAGAATTAAAAAAAATAATAGGCACTTGTGCATCTCTTGGTATAAAAAAAGTGAGATTTACAGGCGGAGAGCCGTTGATATTAAAAGGAATTGAAAATCTCATTGCATATACAAAGTCATTTGAAAAAATTAATGATATTTCAATTACTACAAATGGGTTATTGCTTGAAGATATGGCTTTTGATCTGAAAAAAGCAGGATTAAACAGAGTCAATATTAGCCTTGATACGCTTAAAAAAGATAGGTATAAAGCAATTACCAGGGGCGGAGATTTGGACAAAGTTTTTAATGCAGTAGACAAATGTTTTAGTTTAGGGTTAACTCCTATTAAAATTAATGTAGTACTTATGAAAGGTATAAACGATGATGAAGTAGAAGATTTTATAAATCTTACCAGAAAATCTCCAATGAACGTCAGATTCATTGAGTTAATGCCTATAGGCGAGGGATTGAAATACTATGAAAAATGTAGTATGAGCGTTGAAGAAATAATTCTTAAATATCCTGAGTTATATCCTGTTGAAGAAAAAAGTAATGTAGCATCAGTATATAAAGCAAAAGGGGCTATTGGAACTGTTGGTTTTATAAGCCCTATGAGCTGTAAATTCTGCTCAAGCTGCAACAGATTAAGATTAACATCAACAGGAACATTGAAACCATGCCTTCATTCCGATGAAGAAATAAATTTAAAACCATTTGTTAATGATGATAGAGCCTTACTTCATTTAATCAAAAATACAATTTATAATAAACCTGAAGAGCATCACATGGATGTTGATAAAAAAAGTTCTACACACAGAATGATGTTTCAGATAGGAGGTTAAGGTGGAAAATTTAACTCATATAAACCATGAGGGAAGAGCTAAAATGGTTGATGTAAGCGAAAAAGAAGATTCTAACAGGGAAGCATTAGCAAAATGCTATGTATATATGAAAAAAGAAACTCTTGAAAGAATTTATGAAGGTACGATCAAAAAAGGAGATGTACTTGCTGTTGCGCAGGTTGCAGGAATAATGGGGTCAAAAAATACTTCTCAAATAATTCCAATGTGCCACCCAATTATGATTTCAGGATGTGACATTAGTTTTCAGCTTGACTATGAAAAAAGCAGAATTGAAATAACTTCAATTGTTAAAAACAAAGGGCAAACAGGTGTAGAAATGGAAGCTCTCATGGCTGTATCAACAGCAGGTCTTACTATTTATGACATGTGTAAAGCAATTGACAAAGAAATGGTTATTTCTGATATCATGCTCTTGCGTAAATCAGGCGGAAAAACGGGTTTATATGAAAGAAAATAATTAAATCAGGAGAAATTAAAATGGCTAAAGTTACTGCTATTAATATAAGCGAAACAAAAGGTGTAGTTAAAACATCTATTGAAAAAGGGTATTTTAAAGTTAACCATGGTCTTGAAGGGGATGCACATTCAGGCAACTGGCACAGGCAGGTTAGCCTCTTATCACAAACAAGTATTGATAAAATGATTGCAAAAGGTGCAGAAAATTTAACTCCAGGAAAATTTGCCGAAAATTTGACAATAGAAGGAATTGTGCTTTATGAATTGCCAATTGGCACAAATCTTAAAGTTGGTGATGAAGTTTTAATGGAAGTTACTCAAATAGGCAAGGAATGCCATACAGGATGCGCAATAAGGCAATTAGTCGGAGACTGTGTAATGCCAAGAGAAGGCATATTTACAAAAATATTATCACCAGGTTGGATTAAACCTGGAGATGGTATAGAAATAATATAATAAATTGGTTAATATAAAAATTTCATGGAGGTTATTATGTTGAAAGTTGTAGCTAAGAGTTTTTTTTATGAGGAGAAAGTGGATGAAGCTTTAAAGTTATATGAAGAATTAGTGCGTGAAACACAAAAAGAAACAGGTTGCATATCATATAACTTATATCAGGATATTAACGACAGAATAATATTAACCATGTTAGAGGAATGGGAAAGTATGGAATGCTTTAATAATCATATAAAATCAGACCACTATAAAAAATTAATTCCGGAAATAAGCAAATTTAGAAAAAGTTCAGAAATCAATAAATATGAATTAGTGGTTTAACTAAAATTTAGTATAGAAAAACAATTCGGATCTTGAAAACTAATTTCAAGGTCCGTATTGCTTTATTTATGTGGGAAGATTAAATTATTATCTGGTTATTTTGTTCCTATACTGTCAGTGATATTCATGTAAGTTTTTGATAATTAATCAAATTATTTTAGGTTTCTTAATATTTCGAAATTATTTACTCCTAAAACAATCAATGGAAATGTCATATTTTTCTAATTTTCTATACAATGTTCTGCGGCTTATTCCGAGGTATTTTGCTGTTTGTGCGGCACACCCTTCATATAATCGCAGGGACTTTATAATTTCATCTTTTTCTAATTCAGATTTCCTATTGAGCAAAAGAGGATTGTTGTCTGCTTTACGTTCATTATTATTATTATTATTATTATTATTATTATTATTATTATCTTCATTATCTGTTATTTGCTCTGAAGGTTCATATGGATAAGGTTCAACATTCATTCTAATTTTTTCAATTATGTTTTGGCTTTTTGGTAAATCAAAATTGTTTAAATCCCATAAATAAGAAGGAAGATCCTTTTCGGTAATAGTATCTGCATCTACAATATTAATTGCTCTTTCTAATACATTTTCAAGCTCACGTACATTACCCGGCCATGAATAGTTTGATAATATTTCAGTTGCTTGTTCGTTAATTTTATTAACTTTTTTATTCAATGACGTATTATAATGATTAATAAAATGATTTAGCAATATCTTTAAATCATTTACTCTGTTTTTCAGGGGAGGTACAGTTATAGTGAATACATTTAATCTGTAATATAAATCATTTCTAAAAGAGTTATTGTGTATATTGTCGTATAAATCTTTATTAGTGGCAGCAATTACTCTTACATCAATAGTTTTAGGTCTGCTTCCTCCAATTCTTACTATTTGTTTTGTTTGAAGCACTCTTAAAAGGCTTACCTGTGTATCTAAAGGCATGTCACCTATTTCGTCAAGGAAAATAGTCCCGCCGTCAGCAAGTTCAAATTTTCCGGGTTTTCCTTCCTTGCTGGCACCTGTAAATGAGCCGCCTTCATAACCAAACAATTCGCTTTCGATTAAACCCTTTGGCAATGCACCACAATTAATAGCAATAAAAGGTTCTTTTGAACGTGAACTTGCGTTATGTATGGACTGTGCAACCAACTCTTTGCCTGTTCCGCTTTCTCCTAATATTAATACATTGGATGAGCTTTTAGCTGCTTTTAAACAAAGATTTTTAACATATGTTATTTGAGCAGACTGACCAACAATGTTGTCTATTGTATATGCAGCAGTAAAGCCGCTATATTTTTTAACCATTTTGTGTATGTGTTTCATTTCCTTAATGGAGATAACATATCCATCTGATTTTTCAAATCTGTCATTATACGATGAAATTGATACATTATATTTAATGTTTTTTATTTCTAATTCTACATCCTTATAATTGTTGCGAATTTTTTCAAAATTAATTTTGTTAATATCATAATCAATGACTTCATTTATTTTTTTTTCAATGCATGATTCCAAATCTAAATTAAAAATATTCAAAGCGACTTTATTAATGTTGAGTATTTTACCATCAGCAGATAATAATATAATTGCTGAATCCATTGAATTCAATGTTGTAGACAACTGATTGTTTATGATATGAATTTTGTTGTAGGCATTGATAATTTTTAACTCTTTTTCAATACCATCAACTGCAGCAACAACCATGCCCAATGTATGGCTTTGTACATTTTCTTTAGGTCCTGTTAAATTCACGCATCCAATTACATTGTTAAACTCATCATGTATAGGTGCTGCAGAACAAGTATATATGTCTAAGACTTTCACATAATGTTCTGCTCCACATATCTGAAGTGGTTCATTAATTGATATACATGTCCCTATTGCATTTGTACCAAAATGAAGCTCATTTCTGTTTGCTCCTTCACGAAATGCACTATGTTCGTTTGA
>DIVM01000106.1 GCA_002435835.1 Firmicutes bacterium UBA6132 | reverse complement strand
TGGAAAAATTAATTATCACTGCTTGTTTAACAGGCGCAGAAGTTACAAGAGAACAACAACCAAATTTACCTTTAACAACTGATGAAATAGCTGAAGCAGCATATCAGTGTTATTTAGCAGGAGCATCGATGGTTCATGTTCATGCAAGAGACAAAGATGGTAATCCAACTCAGGATTATGCAGTTTACAAAGAAATCAAAGAAAAAACTGCAGCAAAATGTAATATCATATTCCAACCATCAACTGGCGGAGCTACATATCATACACCGGAACAAAGAATGCAACCTATAGAATTAAAACCTGAAATGGCAACATTAAGTATGGGAACATGCAATTTTGGCGATGATGTATTTATGAATACAGAAGAAAATATTCAAATATTTGCTAAGCGCATGTATGAATTAGGAGTTAAACCAGAATTAGAATGTTTTGAAAAAGGTATGGTAGATACTGTAATTCGTATGACTAAAAAAGGAATTTTAAAAGGACCACATCATTTTGATTTTGTTCTTGGAGTACCAGGAGCAATGGGCGGAGAACTTAGAGATTTAATGTATATGGTTGATTCTATACCAGCAGGTTCTACTTGGACTGTTGCAGGTGTTGGAAGATATCAGCTACCATTAAATATAGCTGCTATAATGCTTGGCGGACATGCAAGAACTGGATTTGAAGATAATGTTTATTACTCAAAAGGACAACTTGCTACGTCAAATGCTCAATTAGTTGAAAGATTAGCTCGCATTTCAAAAGAAATGGGACGTGAAGTTGCAACACCTGATGAAGCAAGAGTAATTTTAGGACTTAAATAAAAATAATAATATAATAAGACATATACATCATCTAAGATTACTTACCTAAATAGTTGATGTAGTAACAAAAAAGACTGATTTATAATAGAAGCAGAAGCATTCTATAATAATCAGTCTTTTGTTATAAATTGTCTCTTTGCTTGAATTTATAATTCATAATTGCAATTGAAAGGATTAAAATTCCCATGCCAACTGTATTAATAACACCTATACTTTCTCGAAATATAAAAACACCTAAAAGTGTTGCTACAACCGTCTCAACTGAAGCAATAATCGGAACTCTTGCTAATTCTAAGTTCTTTTTCAATCCACCCATATATAACAAATATGCACCAACAGTAGGTATTAATCCAAAACCAAAGGAATAAGTCCAAAATTCAACACTTGAAACTGCTATGATAGTATACCAAGGCCTTATATAAGCACCTAAACTAAGCCATCCAAATAAAAAACTATAAAAAACAATTGTAAATGGATGAATACTGCTGGATGTAATTTTACCTATAATTGATACCAGGCTATATAAAAAAGCAGATATTAACCCTAAAATAATTCCTATAAAAGATAATTTAAAATTAGCTACACTTCCCCCTGTAACCATTAAAAAGCAACCAAAAATGTTCAATATTAATGCAATAATTTTTTGTTTGTTTATATTTTCCTTAAATAAAACAGATGACATAACACAAACAAATACAGGGGATGTATATAAAAGTATTGATGCAGTTGCAACACCTACTCTTCCTATGCTCATATTATATAAGTAGTTAAACATAGCTTGAGTCAATAATCCTAAAGCCATACAATAAATTAATCCACTTTTATCTATTTTGAACATACTTATTCCGCCCTTGCAAATCATTACAAAAGCCAAAATCCAAAACCCCATGAACAATCTCATAAATGCTGTTAACTCAGAACTTGCCCCAACGCCTGTTAAGTTTTTTACAAAATATCCTATTGTTCCCCAAAGAACTCCAGCCATAAAAATCATAATATAGCCTTTGGTTTGATCTGTATATAACAATTGAAGATTTTTAATATATTTATTCATTTCCATTTTATGTGTATGAGAATTTAATTCTCAAATCCTTTTTTATATATTGTTTTAATTATAATACTTTAAAATATTTATTAGTAATTAATTATAACATATTTTTCAACACGAATTCAAATTCAATCAGTTAAAAGATTCTTCAGAGTTCAATTACCATGTTGTATTTATTATAAAGTGTGCAAAATAAATCAGCACACTTTATTTTTATTAATAACTAACTATAAACTATAATTCCTTGCTTAATCGATTTAATAAATTATATATCTTTTATAATATTTAAACAAAGTTCTACAGCTGGACTTAAAATTTCTTCATCAAAATCAAATCTTGCATTGTGCACTGGCTCTGTAACATTGGCTCCAAGCCCAATGTACACTGATTTTCCGCCATTAGACTGCACTTTTCTCATCATAACGGATGCATCATCGGACCCACTTACATTTCCATAATCGCATATATACTCATAGTAACTTATTTTTTTAGCAGCTTCTCTTACTTTGTTCATCATTTCAACATCGCTTTTAGCTGTAGGCACTTCCCCATAATCTTTAATATGATATTTAAGGTCATACATTTTAGCTGCAGAATCTATAATTGTCTCCACTCTGCTTTTAGCATATTTAGATATATTTTCGTTTTCTCCCCTGTATTCAACTTTCATAAGTGCATTAGGAGCAATTGTGTTTGCAACTACACCGGCATGTATTTCACCAACATTTACTCTAAACAGTCCTTCTTCATGAGGAGCTATGGAATGGAGGTTAAGTGCTGCTGTGCATGCTGCTAATAAAGCATTTTTTCCTTCATGGGATGCTCCGCATGGATGTGCTGATTTCCCTTCATAATATACATCAATTTGTCTTACACTTAAAAAATCATTGCAACCGCAAGCAATGCTTTTAGACAACAGTGGCAAATTATTTGAACTAACTGCTATGTGCATACCTACAAAATAATCCACGTCATCTAAGTGACCTTTAGCTACTATTGATTCTGCTCCAGAAAATGTTTCTTCTGCAGGTTGAAAAAATAATTTAATTTTTCCTTTAATATTACTTTTATTTTTTATTATTTCTTCTGCTAAACCAAGTCCAATAGCAGTATGACCATCATGAGCACATGCATGCACTTTTTTTGAATTGTCAGAAATATATCCTTCATCAAATGGTTTAAATCCAATCTCTTTTGGTTCCTCATATGGCAAAGCATCAATGTCAAACCTAAATCCAATTACAGGTCCTTTTTTTCCTGAATTAAATTCAGCAACAACTCCTGTGTATCCTTCAGTTTTTAAAACCCAATTTACATTAGCACCTTGTTCTACAGCTCTTTTCATTTCATATTTGCATTCATCTTCTGTAAGCTTCACAGCATCAACTATGGAATAAATATCAACTGCATCTTTTCCTACTTTTATATTTTCAAATCCTATTTCCTGAAGAATTTCTGCTATTCTTGCTGTAGTTCTATACTCTCTCCATCCAATTTCCGGATATTTATGAAATTCTCTTCTGTACTTAATTATATTATTTGTTTCCATTATTTTATGTAACCTCCATTTGTTTTAGAAAGGACCATATCCAATAGCTACTGACAAAAGAACAAATCCTATAGCTATTAAATTCCAAGTTATAAATAATGGCAAAAACCATTTAAACCATTTTATCCATGGAATTTTACAAAGTGCTATTGCTGCCATAAATTCAGTTGATGTAGGTGTTAAGTTATTTGAAAATGCATCTGCAAATTGAAAGCAAAGAACAGATGTCTGCCTTGTTATACCAACCATATCAGCTAATGGAGCCATTATAGGCATTGTAAGTGCTGCTTGACCAGAACCTGATGACACAATAAAGCTTATTGTTGTTTGAACTATATACATTCCAACAGCCGTTAAAGAAGGAGGCAACATATTAATAATGCTTGACAAACCATATATTATTGTATCCATAATAGTTCCTTCAGTTAATACAACTGTTATAGCCCTTGATACTCCTACTATTAATGCAGCGAAAACAAAATTTCCAGCACCTTTAGTAAATTCTCTCGCTATTTCATCAATGCTTAACCCGCCAAATACCCCTGCCAAAATAGCCATAATTATAAACAAAGAACTTAATTCATCAATATAAAACCCAAATTTAATTACACCTATTACTAAGCAAACAATGCCTAATCCAAATACCAAAAGGACTAATTTATGTCGTTTTGTAAATTCAGGTATATTATCAGCATCAATATGAACATCCAATAATTTATCCTGTTCATACATTAAACTTTTTGTAGGATCTTTTTTAATTTTTTTTGCATATCTATATACATATGTAATACCTGTTACAACCAAAGTAACATATACTGCAAATCTAAGTCCCATTCCTGAAAATAAAGGTAAACCTGCTATTCCTTGTGCAACCCCTATTGTAAATGCATTTGTTGTTGCTCCTGCAAATCCTGCACCTGCACCCAATAAACAAATAGCTGCTGCAGTTATAGAGTCAAATCCAAGAGATATACATGCAGCCAATATAAGGGGCAAAAATGCTATTACTTCTTCCGCCATACCAATTAATGTTCCGCCTAATGAAAATGCAAACATTACCACCGGTATTAACATCGTTTCTTTTCCCGCCATTTTTTTTACTACATTTCCCAAACCCACTGTTATGGCTCCTGTTGCTTCCATTACACTAAATGTACCTCCTATTATTAGGAGAAAAAACATAATATATCCTGCTTCTCCCATTCCTATTGGAATAGCTTTAAACACATCAAATATTTTTACAGGTGTTTGTTCTACATAATGAAAGGAATCTGCAACTGCTAACATTCTGCCTGTAGCAGTATCTTCTATTCTGTCAAATATTCCAGCAGGTACAAAATAAGTGCAAACTGCCGCAATAATGATAATGATAAATAATATTCCTAAAGGTTCAGATATTCCTTGTTTTTTTATTTTTTTATCATTGACAATTACTTCTTTACTTTTCATCTTTGTGCTCCTTAAATTAATATTTATTTGTTTAATACCCATTAACAAAATATTAAAATTAACCTCCTTTTATTTTGAACTCAATTCATTTAATTAATGGCCAAAGATATATTAGCAATCCTTATGCCAATTTATGCTTTTTTTATAATCACACTACAAACATTAAAATTCGAACATTATTTTAAAAATTTATTCCATGAGCTAAAACTTAAAAATAATAATCACTTTATTTTTAAGTCATTTTTGACTTTTAAAATATTTATAAGTTAAAATTGACTTATAAACCCATATATGGTATAAATTCATTTAGAGTATAATTAATGAGGAGTACGTATGAAAAATTTAAACATTAT
>DIVM01000154.1 GCA_002435835.1 Firmicutes bacterium UBA6132 | reverse complement strand
AATTAATTACCTCCTACTCGATTTTTTGGTTAAAAAGTTTTATGTGAGAATTTTATACTTTTTTGCCGTGTAAATTTATGTCGATTTTTTGTGAGATGTTAATTATTGTTGCTATTTTAATGTTAGTTGGGTCCTTTTATATTTTACTCTTAGATTGAAATCCGTATTATTCAATTTTACTATCGATCTTTGCATTTATTTTTGTATTTACATATAAAGACATTATCTGCATAGCTCAAGGAATGTTCCTTTTTTGTTGCTTTATAAATAAATATTATATATAATATTGTAAAGACATAATCTGATTAGTTTAGCGTAGTTATATTAAATGGTTAGAAATAAAGAATTGAGTTTAAAGGTAGGTAATAATAAATAAACTAATGGAGTGATTATATGAAAAGAAAAGATTTTTTATTTATAATAATTATATTAATGTTAACCTTTGCTTTGTCAGGATGTACATCTAATTTGGATACAAATTTGAAGAATGAATTAGAAACTAAGAACAAAGTAATTTCTACATTGGAAGAAGAAAAACAAAAATTAGAAAACAGAATTGCAGAGTTAGAGGAAGAACAAGAAACTGAACCAGTTCCGACTTCACAAAACAGTTTATTACAAACAGCTTTAAATGTTGTAGAAATAATAAATGATGAAGATATGCAAACTTTATCAAATTTTGTTCATCCAACAAAAGGGGTAAGATTCAGCGCATATGGACATATAAATATGTCTACAGATATTATTTTTACTAACACTCAAGTTACAGGTTTAACGAATGATACACAGGTATATACATGGGGTAGTTATGATGGTTCAGGAGAACATATAAATCAAAGTTTTGCTGATTATTTCGATGAATTTATATATGATGAAACTTATGAAAAACCTAATATGATTGGCAACAATATATCAATTGCGCAAGGAAATATTATAAATAATATAGCAGATGCATACCCAAATGGTGAATTTGTAGATTTTCACTTTACTGGATTTGACCCTCAATATGAAGGTCTTGATTGGAGTAGTTTAAAGTTAGTATTTGAAGAAGATAATGGCACATGGTATTTAGTTGGTATTGTTCATGACCAATGGACGATATAATGTAAATGAGTAAAATTGAAGAAAAATCTTGTTACTGGATCTGCAAGGTAGTAGTATTTTAGTATATTTTTAGTAATTATGTAGGAAAATATGAGGAAGGTGATGAAATGCTTCAAGAATTTATTTTAGAAAATAAAGATTATGTAAAAATTTCTCATAATAGATGTAAGAATTATATAAATAATGAACAAATATATTCAAATAAAATTCTTAATGAAAAAGAGCTTTTTAATAAAATTGAATTAAATAGGGAGCTTATTCTATCAGCACTACCAATTATGAACAAAGTTTATGAATTTGTTAAGGGGTCTAATTTCTTTTTGATTTTAACTGATAAAGATGGGTGCATCCTTAATGTTATAGGTGATGAAGATATATTATCAGAAGCTTTTTCTTTTAAGATGATACCTGGTGCTTATATGGATGAATCAAGCATTGGAACAAATGCCATGGGAACATGTTTAGTAGAAAAAATGCCAATACAAATATCAGGTAAGGAACATTTTGTAGAAGCTTACCACCGTTGGACATGTTCATCAAGTCCTATTATGGATACAGAAGGCCATATTATAGGTACTCTTGATTTAACCGGTTATAGCGAATATGTACATTTGCATACATTGGGGATGGTCGTTGCTGCTGCTAAAGCAATAGAAAATGAGCTTTCATCTAATCGTTTTAAAATGTTATTGTCAAATGAAAAAAGGAATCAAGAATTAATACAAAATTCATTGATGATGGGAATGATTGTTACAGACTTAGATGGAACAATTATTACAGCTAATTCTCATGCTTCAAATTTTTTTGGTTATAAACAAGATGAGATGCTCCAAATGGATGCAGAAAAATTAATTAAAGATTGGAACAAAATTCAAAAAATTGTATTAGAAGAAAGAAAAACATATAAAGACGATGTAAATGTAAATTCTAAAAATAATTTGTTGCAGTTAAATTTAAGCACATATCCAATAACAAATTATAGTGGTGAAATTACTAATATAATTATTTTATTAAATGAAGTTAAGAAGCAAAGAAAACAAGTTGATAGCTTAAAAGGAAGACAAGCCATTTATACTTTTGATAAAATCATAGGAAAAGATAAAAATTTTCTTAACATATTAAATTTTGCAAAAAAAGTAGCTGACAGTAGGTCAACTATATTAATTACAGGGGAAAGCGGAACTGGTAAAGAACTTTTTGCACAATCAATCCATAATTATTCTAAAAAGGCAAATGAACCATTTGTTGCATTAAATTGCGGTGCAATTCCAAGGGACTTAATTGAATCAGAACTATTTGGATATGATGAAGGCGCATTTACAGGTGCAAAATTAAAAGGTAATCCCGGAAAGTTTGAAGTTGCTGATGGTGGAACTATTTTTCTTGATGAAATAGGAGAAATGCCCATAGATTTACAAAATAGGCTTTTAAGAGTTATAGAAGAAGGAACTGTTAGTAGAATTGGAAGCACAAATGAAAGGGTTGTTAATGTTCGTGTTATTGCTGCCACAAACAAAGATTTGAAAGTTGAAGTTGAAAAAGGTGCTTTTAGAAAAGATTTATTTTACAGATTAAATGTTCTGCCATTTCATCTTCCGAGTCTTAGGGAAAGGAAAAGTGATATTAAACTCCTTATAGATTATTTCATGGATAAAATCAGTAAAAAACTTAATAAAAAGAGTATATTTATTCCGGATGAGTCTATGGAAAAATTGATTCAATATGACTGGCCAGGAAATGTAAGAGAACTTGAAAACTATATCGAATTAATAGTCAATACAGAGTCTGTTATAGATATTAATGGTATAAGTAAAGGTGAAAATTATACATTGATTAATGATAAAGTAAAAGGAAAGTATCAACATTTCCATAGTTTAAAAGAATTAGAAGAGAATTACATTTTAAAAGTTTTAGAATCAAATGATAACAACATAAGTCAAACTGCACAAATTTTAGGTATTGGCAGAAATACACTTTACAGAAAGTTAAAAGAGTTTAATATTGTTGTGTCATAATAGAACATTGTGCTAAAATGGTACAGTAAATTGAGTTTTAAATTGTATCATAAAAGAGCAGATAAATTTTGTGCTGCTATAAAATAGTAAAATAAAGGATTTTATTTTAGTTAATTATTGGTATGATTCTTGCTTATATGTTACTAAGTTTAATTAAAATACTTAGGAGGATCATATGAACAATTATTTTGGTTATCAAGGAGTTATCCTTAGAGTAAATCTTACAGATGGAAGTATAAAAAAAGAAGAACTTAATCTTGACGATGCTATAAAATTTATAGGCGGAAGAGGTCTTGGAACAAAAATTTTTATGGATGAAGTAAGTCCAAACGTTGATCCATTTAGCGAAGAAAATAAATTAATTTATATGACAGGACCGTTAACTGGAACTAATACACCAACAGGCGGAAGATTCATGGTTGTTACTAAATCACCTCTTACAGGTACTATAGCATGTTCTAATTCAGGCGGATACTGGGGATCAGAGCTTAAGTTTGCTGGATACGATGCAATTATATTAGAAGGTAAAGCTGATAAACCTGTATATATTAATATTGTAGACGACTTTGTAGAAATTTTGGATGCCACTTCATTGTGGGGAAAAGTTGTTGGAGAAACTACTTCTGCTTTAGAAGAACTTCATGGCAATAAAGTAAGAGTATCAACAATAGGACCTGCTGGTGAAAACTTATCTAAAATGGCATCTATTATGAATGAAAGAGGAAGAGCTGCTGGAAGATCTGGAGTTGGAGCTGTTATGGGTTCTAAAAACTTAAAAGCTATAGTAGTTCGCGGCACTAACAAAGTTAATGTAAACGATCCCGAAAAATTAAAAGAAGTTTTTAAAAACTGCACAATGAAAATAAGAGAAAATGGTGTTACAGGTCAAGGATTGCCAACTTATGGTACTGCTGTTCTTGTTAATATATTAAATGAACATGGTGCACTTCCTACAAACAATTTTCAAGAATCTTTTTTTGATAAAGCTGATATGATAAGCGGTGAGGAAATGTCAGAAAAATATCTAAAAAGAAAAGATCCATGTTTTAGATGCCCAATAGCTTGTGGAAGACATGTTCAGATAGATGACAACATAGAAGGAGCAGGACCGGAATATGAAACTCTATGGGGATTTGGTTCTGACTGTGGAGTATCAGACTTAGCAGCTATTCTTAAAGCTAATTATTGGTGCAATGAATATGGATTGGATACTATTTCTACATCTGCAACATTAGCAGCTGCAATGGAGCTTTATCAAAAAGGATATATTAAAAATGAAGATCTTGAAGGTGGTCCTGAATTAAAATGGGGAAATGCAGAGGCTGTAATTGAATGGACAAAAATGATGGGACAAGGAAAAGGATTAGGAGCTAAAATGGCTGAGGGTTCTTATAGACTTTGTGAAAGTTATGGAGTTCCTGAGTTATCCATGAGTGTTAAGAAACAAGAAATGCCTGCTTATGATCCAAGGGGAATTCAAGGTATTGGACTTAATTATGCAACTTCTAATAGAGGAGGATGTCATGTAAGAGGTTATATGATTTCTCCTGAAATACTTGGGCTTCCTCAGCAACTTGATAGGTTTAGCACTGAAGGTAAAGCTGGTTGGACAAAAATATTCCAAGACTTCACAGCATCCATTGACTCTTCAGGACTTTGCTTATTTACTTCTTTCGCAATGGGGGCTGACGATTATGCTGATTTAGTTAATGCAATAGTAGGAACTAATTTAACAGGTAATGACTTCATTCAAATAGGAGAAAGAATTTGGAACATAGAAAGACAATTTAATTTAAAAGCTGGTATTGATCCTTCACAGGATACTCTTCCTAAGAGACTCCTTGAAGACCCAATAGCTGAAGGTCCTTCAAAAGGCTGGGTAAATAAATTAAGTGAAACTCTCCCAGAATATTATAAGGTAAGAGGATGGACTGAAAATGGAATACCAACGGAAGCTAAGCTTGACGAATTAAGACTTAGAGAATATTAATAAAAGGATATGATATAGATTGAAAGTTATTATTAAACTTTTTGCAACTTTACGTGATGGCAGAGGTAAAATAGTAGAAGCTGACTATGATGAAGGAACTCAAATACATCAAATAATTAAAGATTTAATGATTGAAGAAAAAGAAATAGCCATTTTGCTAAAGAATGGAATACTTGCAAAAATGGATGATGTCATTAATGAAGGTGATTATTTATCTATTTTTCCACCTGTTGGAGGCGGTTGATA
This sequence comes from Firmicutes bacterium UBA6132, assembly GCA_002435835.1. The sequence goes on along the minus strand of DIVM01000154.1, from coordinate 4,313 downwards.
ATATATGTATAGGAAGTACCTATGACTGAAATAGCATTCTTGGAGGTTTAAAGAGAATTATCAAGAATAGTTAATGTTGTTATACATCAGAAAATTATCGTCTAAGTTGAAGAAAATTAAAAAAGGGACAAATCTTTATTTAAAAGATTTGTTCCTTTTTTGTTCAGAATAGAGTGTTATATTATTTATTGCATTCCTCATTGTGATACGGGGAATTTTTTTTTCTTTATAGTTTTAAGAGTAGGGATAATTTATTCATAACTTAATTTAAAATTAATTATCAAAAATGCTTGACATATATATGTTTTTATTATTATAATATTAATGTGGTATACCAAATACCATATACCGAACACCGTATGCCAACAGATGTAATACTTTTATGATTTATTAAAAGTAAAAAAAACATTTGTTGATCTTAAATTACATAAATGAGGAGGATTTTGAGATTGAAAATTAGTGCAATTCAAATGAATATGAAATTTGCTGATCCAGATCAAAATTTTATTAAGGCAGAAGAATTAATTCGTACTGCAGCTAAAGAAAATGTTGATACAATAGTTTTGCCTGAAACATGGAACACAGGTTTTTTTCCAATAGAAAATAGGAATGAACTTGCTGATAATAATGGTGAAAGAACTAAATTATTGTTTTCATCACTATCTAAAGAGTTAAATGTAAATATTATAGCTGGATCTATAATGAACAAAAAAGAAAATGGTTTATACAATACATCATATATTTTTAATAAAAATGGAGATTGTGTAGCTGAATATAGTAAAACTCATTTATTTTCTTATATGCATGAGGATGACTATTTTAATAAGGGTGAAAACGTATGTGTTTTTGAACTTGATGGCGTTAAGTGCGGCATAATTATATGCTATGATATTAGATTTTTAGAATTAGTGCGTACATTGACTTTACAAGGTATAGAAATACTTTTTGTTGTTGCGCAATGGCCAGTACCAAGAATTAATCATTGGGAAATTTTAAATAAGGCTCGTGCTATAGAAAATCAAATATATGTTGTAAACGTAAACTCATGTGGAACAGCTGGACAAACTGTTTATGGAGGTCATTCATCTATAATTAGTCCTTGGGGTGAAGTTTTATCTAAAGCTGGTGATGAAGAAAGTATTATAACAGCAGATCTTGACATGAATATAGTTAGTGAAATTAGGAATACAATCTGTGTCTATAATGATAGAAGAACAGAATTATATAAAATAAATTAATGAGGTAATTATTATGGGAATAATGAATTTTAAACTTAAAAGTCTTCATAGTGAAGAAAGTATGACAGTTAAATATGATGAACTATTTATTATTGGTTATGCAGGAAGAAATATAGAAAAAACTATGGAACATATTAAAGAATTAGAGGAACAACTTGGAGTACCAGCACCTAAAAAAATACCAACTATATTTGAATGTTCACATGAATTGTTGACACAAGAAAACGATATAAAATTTGTAGGTCATAAAACATCTGGAGAAGTAGAATACGTAATAGTTATTTCTAATGGAAAAACATATATTGGATTAGGAAGCGATCACACTGATAGAGAATTAGAAAGTAATAGTGTACCTAAAGCAAAACAAGTTTGCCCTAAACCAATATGTACTGAATTATGGGATTATGATGAATTAAAAGATCATTGGGATGGAATAAAATTGATTTCCTACCAAACAGTTGATGGACAAGAAGTAATATATCAGGATGGAAGTTTAAAAGATATATTGCCAGTAGAAAAAATTATATCAGAATTAAAAGAAAGAGTTGGCGATTTACAAAACGTAATAATATATTCTGGTACTGTTCCAGTATTAAATGGATTTAAGTATGGTAATAATTTTAGATGTAAAATGGTTGATGGGGTGTTAGATAGAACATTAACACTTGATTATAATATTAATATCATTGATGATGTGGAGGAAAGATAATGAAAAAAATTATTAGTATCATTTTAGCTTTTACAATGATTATGAGTGTATTAACAGGTTGTGCAAGTGGTAATTCTACAGATGGAAAAGAAGCAAATAAAGCAACTTCAGGTGACAAAATTGAAATTAAAATAGCTACAGTAGGAAATGAAAAACATCAATCTACAATAATGGCACAATATTTCAAAGAAGAATTAGAAAAACTATACAGTGGAAATCTTACTGTAAATATTTATCCGAATGGATCTCTTGGTGGAGAAAGAGAGGCTGCAGAAGGTGTTAAATTAGGAACTATACAAATGACAGTTGTCACAACTGATGGTGCACTACCAGCTTGGGTTCCTGATACACAGGTTTTATCCATACCATATATGTTCGAAGATAAAGACCAAGCTTATAAAGCTTTAGATGGTGTAATAACAGAAAAACTTGAACCAAAATTTGAAGAGCAAGGATTCAAACATTTAGGTTTTGGTGAACTTGGATTCAGACATTTTACAAATAATTCTGTTGAGATAAAATCAGCAGCTGATATGGCAGGATTATCAATAAGAGTTCAAGAAGCTCCAATTTGGTTTGCCTTAATGGAAAGTTTAAAAGCTTCAGCAGTACCTGTATCATTCAATGAATTATATACTGCTTTACAACAAGGTATGGTTGATGGACAGGAAAATCCAATAGCATCAATATATACATCTAAATTTAATGAAGTTCAAAAACATTTGACACTTGATGGACATACATATGCGGCTGTAAGCATGATTATGAACAATGATTTCTATAATGGATTACCTGAAGATTTACAAACTGCAATTGCTCAAGCAGCTAAAAATGCAGTCCCAAGACAAAGACAAGCTATTAATGATATCGAAAATCAATATTTACAAGAATTAAAAGATGCAGGCATGATTGTAACAGAACCAGATAAAGCATCTTTTGTTGAAGCTACAAAAGACTTATATAAATTAGATTCAGTTAAAAGTATAGTTGACCCATCTTTGGTTGAACTTGTTATGAATAACAAATAATTCATACGTATCATTAAAAGAGGTGTATGAATAATACACCTCTTAATAAGGAGGAAGAATTAATGAATACTGTCGATAAAATAATAGACACAGTTATAAGGTTAGTAATGGGTCTAAGCGCGCTTATACTTTCAGTAGTTACATTGCTGCAAGTTATTACAAGATTTGTTTTTCAAAACCCAATTGCATGGGGGCAGGACGTTTTAAGATTATGTTTTGTTTATTTAATATTTTGGGGTGGAGCTTACTGTGTAAAACAAAAAGAGCATTTGAATATTGATATTTTACTTACTTCTATTCCAGTTAAAATGAGAAAGATTATGGAAATTTTGATAAATATATTGTTAGTTGTATTCTTTATTTTTGTGGTTTACTACGGTTTTATATTCACTCAGTCAGGAAGTGCTCAAAAGGCACCATATTTAGATATTCCAATGTCGATTTATTATTTGTCATTGCCTACAGCAGGAATACTTATGATTTATTATCAAATAAAAGAAATTATTAGCCAGTTTAGTAATTTTAATTCCAATAATGACATCGGAGGTGAACAGGCATGATAATATTAGTACTATTTTTAGTTTTCTTATTGGGAGTTCCTATTGCGTTTTCTTTAGGTATTGTTTCTCTTGGACAAATTTTAATTGATGGATTTCCTCCTTTAGTTGTTGTTCAAAGAATGTTTACAGGTGCTGATAGTATAGCTCTTACAGCTATTCCTCTATTTATATTGTCAGGTAATTTGATGTTTAGAGGTGGTATGTCAAAAAGATTGGTTAATTTTGCAGATATGCTGATAGGGCATTTCCCAAGCGGACTTGCAATGGTAAGTATACTTGCATGTATGTTTTTTGCAGCTATAACTGGATCTGCTATTGCAGCAACAGCAGCAATAGGCGGTATCTTGATACCTCTCATGGTAGAACGTGGTTATGATAAAGAATTTTGTGCCCCATTATTAGCTTGTGGAGGTTCCATAGGGCCTATAATTCCTCCAAGTATACCGTTGCTGGTATTTGGAGTTATGGCAAATGTAAGTGTTGCTAAACTTTTTATCGGTGGATTTTTGCCAGGAATTTTGATGGGAGTAGGATTAATGATCTATTGCTACATTATTGGTAAAAAAAGAAATTACATTGGAAGAGAAAAGAAATCACCAATCAAAGATGTGTTTAAGGCTGCAAAAGACGCATTTTTAGCATTATTAATGCCTGTTATTATAATTGGTGGTATAATGAGTGGCTTATTTACCCCTACTGAATCAGCGACAATTGCAGTATTTTATGCATTAATAGTTGGTATGTTAGTATACAAAGAGTTAAAAATTTCAGATTTATG
>DIVM01000032.1 GCA_002435835.1 Firmicutes bacterium UBA6132 | reverse complement strand
ATCATTAACAATGAGCTATATAATGTGCTTTGATAATTGACTATAATATAAAGCTGTTTTATAATATTATTTTCATAAAAATATAATCTTAAATTCTCTATGTATTTCAAGCTAAATAATTGAAAAATATTCTGAACATAACCATCGCTTATTAAACTAAACATTTTTATAAAACTATCCAATAACATTATAAACCAAATAATACTCGTTGTTAAAAACAACAGCCCAAACATTAAACTGCTTGAACTTCTGTTTAATTTAATGATTTCTATGTTTTTTCTTTTTCTTCTGTCTGCTTTATTTTTATATATTTGACTTAATGCTATAAGGATTATTGCAAATATTATGATAAAATATATATTTTGATTCAATATTATCACCTCAAAATGAAACCATTTTTTTACTCCATATAATTATCCTATATTAGCAAATAATTATTTTACTGTTAAATATAATTTAAAAATTATAAAGTAATCTTTACTATGTATTATTTATTTTTTCGAATTGAATTTTGTGATATTGTCTGAATAATTCGTGTATAAACATCATCAATATTTTCTTGATTTTCAATGTCATTATATAAACCATATCCCCAATATGTAAAATCGTTATCATCATATAATATACCTATTGCATACTCTGACTCGCTTAAATTAGGTACATCCTCATATGAGAGGTCTACTTGTATAAATGGTATATAACTCTTATCTGACTGTATAAAAAAGTATGGAATTTCAGATTTCTTGTAAATAGATGTATATTGAGCCTGTGAAGCTTCAGATAAGTTATCTTCTGAAATAATGATTGCATCAAATTGAGAAACTAATTCTTCTTCTAAATCGGAAAATTGGATTTCAATAAATTCTACCTGTTCTAATTCATGTAATTTAGGTGTTTGACCAATAACTCCAATACTTAAATTTTTACCATGATATTGTTCAGTATCTACAGATTGTGGAATTGATTTACTACAAGCTGTTAGGATACAGAATATTAAAACTAAAAATAAATAAAATTTTAATTTTTTCATAAAATCTCCGCTTTTTTGTTTCTAATATGTTTTCATTCTTTAATTCTTTTATCGCATTTTTTACAGCCATTTTAATTACAAAATATAGTATTAATGCTGGTATACCAACATATATTGGCAATAAAATCAAAATAGGTAAAAACCCCATCATATAAATCTCCCCTTTTAAATTAAATTAGTTTTACATTATATTACAATTCCGTATTACCACATAATTGTAATATTAGTGTGTATTAATAACTTTTTTGAAATTTATGCCCAAAACTGAATATTTTATCTCATATACATCAGGATTTACTACATAATTTCCATTGAATTTAAAGAATATACCTATTTCATGTTCTTTAAGTGGTGAAATTACTTTCTTCTCAAGATTTTCATAGTTATCAATTTCATTTTGTTTAATTTCTGAAAAACCCCAAGGTGAAATCAGTGTTGTAACATACTCCATTCCTCTGTCTCCTATAGGAGTAAGTTCCTTAACTCTAATAGGAAAAATTGTTTTATTTCTAACAACACCACCAAACCCCATAATTTTGTTAGTAAATTCAGGATATTCCCTTTCTTGTGCAGTTACTGAAGTACCTATATATACATTATTTAAACAATAGTTTACAAAAATATTACTTACTAAAAGTGTAATGATAACAATACATATTAAATAACAAATATTCTTTTTCATAAATCCTCCTTGTATAGCTTAATGCTATTACTTCAGAATATTATACCTATGTTACATAATATTTGAACATTTGCATCTAAAAAAATACAATTATAATTTTAATATCTTACTGATTGTTCAATTCATAGATATCATAATTATATAAATCTATAAATTCCTTGTTAATTACATCTATTTTCATATTATCTTTAATAAACTGATTAAGATAATTAGTTCGTTCTTCAGGGCTGATTTCGTCAGTATTGATATCAGTCAATTTTTCAAGTATATGTTTATAAACCCTACTTTTTATGATTGAATTTCTATATGATTCTGGTGCTAAATCATTCCAATACTGTTCAATTGTAATATCTGCCCTGCTCAAGTATTCTGCAATCCATTTCTTAAATTCTTCTGAATTTTCTGCCTGTTGCTTTTGAAAATTTAAAGTTTCATTTACTTCTTTATCCGTAACATTAATATTATTTTTAACAGCATAATAATAAATGTAAGTTTCTCTGTAGACATATTCGACAGGATTAGTTGGCCAATTTGGATTTTCAATATTATTAAGTAACATCAATTTAGTTTTCCTATCTATTATTTCTTCCTTATATATAGGTATCCCATTTATGTAAACCACTATATCTTCACTCGGATTATCGTTTACTTTACTTTCTAATATTTGTTTTAATCCATCTCCTAAATTTTCATACCAATCTTCATTCAACATATCTAAATCTTCATGCTCTTTTCCAGTACAAGACGTAAAAGAAGTCATTAATACAATAATAGCCAACAACAAACATAGTTTTTTCATAACAAGTTCTCCAATCCTTTAAATAAAAACATTTACACCTTTTAATACAATTGTGACATGATTTCACTGATATAACTTTATATTTGATTAATATATCTACTACATAAACTCTTTATTATTTAGTAATTTGAAGAAATCATTATACATATTCCAATAAAAGAAATCTTCTACAAATAAAACATTATTATAAATTTTTCATTTATCCAGTACCTACCATCTACATACATAAGAGCATCTTTTTGAACCATAGTTTCAATATATAAGAATTAAATCCAAATATTTTATCAAACTTTTCTTTGTACTTATTAATATCAATATTATCATTTATAATTTGACCATTTTTTGTATTCACATTTGAAATTTTTTACCGACTTAACTCTGCTAAAAAACCATTATTACTATCCAATCTAACTTTATCGCCTTCATCATTAGTTAGCACAATTTCTTTAATAATTCCTGCTTCTCGTCCATTTTGAGAAACTCTCCCACCTTCTACCCTATAGTCATT
>DIVM01000054.1 GCA_002435835.1 Firmicutes bacterium UBA6132 | reverse complement strand
ACTTATATTGGAATAATAGAGGGGGGCTTGTTTTTTTGTATTAATAAGCAATAATACAGATAAATCAGAATTTATGGAGGCGATGAAGCTATGTTACTTGAAGAATTTGATACCAATAAATATGCAGTCATTAATGCATTTGATATGATTTAACCGATAAAAAAATTTCCACAAATTGCTGTTTCATGTTTTTCGCGAATAACATTCGATAGATTGCTAAAAGAACTGAACGGTACTCTAATTGCTTCGACATGAACGGCAAATATGGATATTCCCATATGGGGGTACGGCAACGATTCGTGTAAAAAACAGCCACAAGACATTATCTACCATTTTAATGTCTTGTGGTTGCTGTTAGTTCGGAAAATATGAAGAAGCATGCTAACTTACCTTCGTATTAATATACCTTTCATATATTCTGAATCATTATGTGTATGATAAATCTTTTCTTTTTCTTGTTCAATACATCCTATTAGTATTTTGATTTCTGAATCTTTTTTTGTTAAATCTACAGTACACATTATCGCATCTATTTTTTGTTCAATGTCTGTTCCTTTCCAAACATCAATTCAACCACCATCCATTGATGAAGTATCTTATAGATAGCCATAATCTACTTCATAAAGTGGAATCGGCAGCAAATAGCGGAAATTATACTCTAAGAGATAGAAAATCACTGAATCCTGATTTTTATATACTCTACGGGTACAGCCGACATACACGTATCTCGGCTGTACCCGATAATGGGATGTTCTACCCCAAGCCCAGGCAGCTACTCCCTACAGGTCCAATAATAGCTGCAACAACTCACTCCACTTCGAGTAGGTATATAAGAAGGGTCTTTGAATAAATTAATTTTATTTGGGGAAAATTACTATTATATTATTTTTTTGAAAGGATGGCTGTAGTGAAAAAGGATATTATAATAGGAATACCAAGAGCTTTCCTATATTTTAAGTATAAATATTTATGGGAAACTTTTTTTGAGGAATTAAAATGTAAAATTTTAATAAGCCCTGAAACAAATAAACAGATATTAAAGAATGGCGTAAATAATTCAATAGATGAAAGTTGTCTCTCTGCTAAGATTTATATGGGTCATGTGCATTATTTAATTGATAAGGTTGATTATATACTTGTCCCTAGAATCGTTAGTTTTGGTAAAAATGAAGTTGTTTGCACAAAGTTTAACGCCATGTATGACATCGTAAAGAATACGTTTAATAATATAAAATTATTAGACTATAACATAGATATAGTAGAAAAACAAACCGAGTTTAAGAGTTTTATGAAGATGGGAAAAGTATTGGGTAAAGATCCTATAACAGTGTTAAAGGCATATTTAAAAGCTAAAAAAATTCAAAATTATTATGAACAGCAGAAATCAGAAAAACAAGAACAGCTGTTAAATAATACTGATAAAATGAAAATTCTAATAGTTTCACACCCCTACAATATTTATGATAAATTATTAGGACATCCGGTAATTAAGTATTTAGAAAGCTTTGAAGTTGTACCTATATATGCAGATGCGGCTAATAAGGAGAAAACCACTGAAAAATCAAAGGAAATTTCAAAGACTTTATACTGGACATACAATAAAGAATTAATTGGTGCCATTGAACATTATACAAATAAAATAGATGGAATTATTTTTATTTCTACCTTTCCTTGTGGACCAGATTCTTTGGTAAATGAGTTATGCATTAGAAAAATTAAAGGAATACCTATGACAAATATTATATTAGATGAATTACAGGGAGAAGCTGGATTGTATACAAGAATAGAAAGTTTTATTGACATCATTAGAGAAAAGAAAAATAGGAAGGAAGCAAATGGCTGATAAAGAAAAAATAATTAGCTTCCCACATATGGGAAATTATTATATTCCAATAGAGTTTTTAATAAATCATACATTGAATATGAAAATTTTAACGGCACCGCCAATAACTAAGAGAACTTTAGAATTGGGTTCAAAGTATAGCCCAGATTTTGTTTGCGTTCCCTTTAAGTATAATTTAGGAAATTACATAGAAGCCTTAGAGAAGGGGGCAAATTTCCTGGTTCAGGCAGGTGGAGGTTGTAGATTCGGATACTATGGAGAAATACAAGAGCAAATATTAAGAGATTTAGGGTATGATTTTGAATTTATAAATATTTTAAATGCAGATGATGTGAGCCCTTTTTCAGTATACGGTACCTTTAAAAAGTTAAATCCAAGGCTTACTTTTGGAAAATTTACATATTATTTTTCGCTAACTCTAAAAATGGTTGAAGTAATAGATAAAATAGAAATGTACATTAGAGAAAATATAGGCTTTGAAGTTAAAGAAGGAAGTTTTGAAAAGTTACTAAAAGATTTTTTAAATATATTAAAGACAATAAAAAGCTTTAACGATTTAAATAAAATATATAAAAAATATAATACTATTTTTAGAAATATAAAAGTTAATAAGTCTGATAATCCAATCAAAGTTGGTGTTGTTGGAGAATTATATGTTATTATGGAACCCTTTAGCAATTATTTTATTGAAAAAGAGTTAGCTAAAAAGGGTATTCAGGTAACAAGGTTTATAACAGTTACATATTTATTTCATAAACACAAAGATGAAAAACAATTAATTAAAAGTTGTGGTAAATACTTAAAATATGCAATAGGAGCTGATGGTACAGATAGTGTAGCAAGAACAAAGCAGTTAGCAGAGGCTGGATATGATGGGGTTATACAAGTGAAACCCTTTGGCTGCACTCCAGAAGTAAATGCAATGCCAATATTACAAAATATAAGTAATGACTATAAAATGCCAGTATTATATTTTAGTTTTGATTCACAAACCTCTGAAACCGGAATAAAAACAAGAGTGGAAGCATTTCATGATATGCTCCTAATGAAAAGGGAGAAAGATAAATGGAAAAGTGTTATTTAGGAGTAGATATAGGTTCCATATCTACAAAAGGTGTAATAATAGATGACAAAAATAAAATAATAGCAGAAAAATATATTTGGACAGAGGCAGATCCAATTAATGCTGTTAAAACTTTAGTTCATGAGTTAAAAGAGCAGGTTGAAGGAAAAAATATTAAAGTTAAAGCAGTAGGAACAACTGGTTCAGCACGAAAATTAGTAGGTACAATTCTTAATGCACAGGTTATTAAAAATGAAATTACAGCACATGCTATTGGAACAATTTCTGTTTATCCTGATGTAAGAGCGATTTTTGAAATTGGAGGTCAAGATTCTAAAATTATTCTAATAGAAGACGGAATAGTAGTTGATTATGCAATGAATACCTTGTGTGCTGCAGGAACAGGATCTTTTTTATCTTCTCAGGCAAAAAGACTTGGATTACAAGTAGAAGAATTTGGAGAATGGGCATTAAAATCAAAAAAACCAACTAAAATAGCTGCCAGATGCACTGTTTTTGCTGAATCTGATCTAGTACATAAAGCTCAAATTGGCCATAAGAAAGAAGATATTGTAGCTGGTCTATGTAAAGCTGTTGTTACAAATTATTTGAATAATGTTGGAAAAGGAAAAAATATAAAATCACCAATTGTATTTCAGGGTGGAGTTAGTAAAAATATTGGAGTAATAAAAGCCTTTGAAGAGGAAACCGGGGAGAAAATACATGTTGATCAATATGCACACTTAATGGGAGCCTTAGGCGTAGCAAAACTTGCTAAAAATTCAGGAAAAGAACAAGATTTTGATTTTAATATAGCAGAAATGAATTTTGAAACTCGAGGAATTGAATGTGGTAAGTGTGCAAATAATTGTGAAGTTATATGTATTTATAAAAATGATGATTTAATTGATGCTTGGGGAAATAAATGCGATAATGGAGCCGTTGTTTAATTAAGTGAATATATTTAAAGATTGTTATTTTTAGTTCAATTATTTATTAGTTTTCTTCATTGTTTTTTTGCAAAACAAATTCCAATTGCTATTAAAACAAATAGCCTTCATGTTCATTGCGAAAATGAGAAAATTCCTGTTTATTCATACATCTCACCAAGAAATCATTTTCATTTAAATTTGAAATTGCAACACGAATCTGCTCGCTTATATGCTCAGCTGCTTTGTGACATGCTAAAGGACCGGCTGTGATGAAAAACTTGATTTTGAATTTATTAAATGGATTTTATTAGATAGAAGATCAAAAGAAAAGAAGAAACAATATGCAGAAACAATCCGAGAACATAATCAAAAAATTGTGGTATTAAAAAATAGGAAAGAAACATTTTTATTTTTAAATAAATTAGTGCTATAATCATTTTTATGCAGTTACCTGATTAAGTATTTGTAATTTTCACAATTAAGAAAGAATTGGTGATTTCAAAGTGATTTTTTAATTATTTTTAAAGAATCACTAAAAAATATTCCGTTTCACGACCGTTCATGGTCATTTCACGCATTCTTTAAAATTTATTTTTATTCATTTTATTTTTAGAAAAATCAAGCCATACACTACTATATATCATTTGCTAGGCAAATGTATTGAAATTATTTTTAAATTTTAAAATTACCTTAAAAAGTAATTATAGTTCACTGTTAAATACCAACTGGTAATTGATGTTACAAAAATTGTTGTTATAGAGAAAAACCACAGGAGTCATCATTTGTTGAAATTAATAACATTAAATTATTTGATAAAAATATAATGTTGATATAACAAGAGAGAGGTTCAAAATATTAGAAAATGAAACAATATCATAAAATCTTTTATTGATTGTATGACGATAAGTCGATAAAATATGGAAAGTTCAGAAAATAGCAGTCATAGATTCATCTGATTTTAATAGGATAAAAAATAAATTAAATTATTCTTTATAATTTATGTATATATAACTAAATGACAAGCACTTATATTGCAATAATAGAAGGGCTTGTTTTTTATTTAATAAATATGTGTCGAAATAAATTGAAATAAATAGAAAAAATGTTATAATTTTCTTATAGTTTTATATTACTGAAAGTTATGGATAATACAAATGTGATAATTCTAATTAGGCGAATAATGTGAAGTTGATTAATATAAAAGGGCGGTCAATTATGTTAGATACGGATTGGGTAAAACATTATTTAAATAGAATTCTTTCTGCTGATCTGGAAAAAGAAGCAGATGATTTGCTCGCCGAAAAAATGACGCATATCAATAAGCCGTTTTATAAGTACTGCTATGTCTGCGAAGAAAACAAACTAGTAGAAGGTGCAATTGATTATAATATGGAGAATTTCAAAAATGATGAGTTGTTTTTTAAAACCCAGCTAACTTTAATGATACGTTTGTTGTTTTTTGGGTTTTTCACAAGTGCAGTTAGTACGAAATCTTAACAGGTGATATCTATTAATTTAGTGGAAGAAGGTGTGAGCGTTGAATAGACAAAATATTTACAATGATGATGTGTTTTTTGAATCATATAAGCAATTAAGATCCAGAACGAATGCAAATGAAATAATTGAAATTCCTGCACTTTTTGCAATGCTACCTTCACTTAATGGCCTTCGTATCTTGGATCTTGGATGTGGATATGGAGAACACTGTGTTAAGTACATAGAAATGGGAGCTGAAGAAGTAGTTGGAATTGACATATCTGAAAAAATGCTGGAGATTGCTAATAAGGAAAATTCATCTACACGGATCACATACAAGAAATTGGCCATGGAAGAATTGGTAGAACTTGATACATACTTTGATTTGGTTGTAAGCTCTCTGGCATTGCATTATGTCGAGGATTATAAAATGGTTATGGAACAAGTGTATAGATTACTGAATAGTGGCGGTAGGTTCATTTTCTCCCAGGAGCATCCTTTTAGTACATGCTTTACATATGGAAGTCGATGGACTAAAGATGAAAATGGCAATAAGCTCTATGCTAATATTTCGAACTATTCTATTAACGGCAAAAGAGAATCGCGATGGTTTAATGATGGAGTCATCAAGTATCACAGGACATTCTCAAGTATCGTCAACACTCTGATTGATTCTGGTTTTTGCATTGAACAGATGTCAGAGCCAATTCCATCTGAAGCGGTTATGAATCAACATACTGAGTATATGGATAACATTCATAAGCCTGATTTTCTGCTGATTAGTGTAAAGAAAAGATTTCGAGATTGTGGTTAGTTAATTGGAGTGGATTAGTAAATAAATTCCAATTTGTCGCTCTGATGAATTACAAATTATTTAGATATTGTATACATTATTATTATGGAAGCAAAACCATTTGCATAAAAGAGGAAATTATTATGTTAAAAGTTAATTTTTATAATAGCGTTGAGGATAGTTTGTTAAAATTTGCTGTGATTGTTTCTAAAAGCCAGGGAAGATGGGTATTATGTAAACATAGAGAAAGAGATACATATGAATGTCCTGGTGGTCATAGAGACGATGGAGAAGACATTTTAACAACTGCGAAAAGGGAACTATATGAAGAAACTGGTGCAATTGATTACTCAATAAGGCAGATATGTGTATATTCTGTTTGCGGTAATAACGGAGTGATTAAAAATAAGGTTGAGACTTTTGGTATGTTATATTATGCTGATATCTCAAGGTTTGAAGAATTACCAAGTTTTGAGATGGAAAAGATAGAACTTTTTGATAGCCTGCCTGACAACTGGACTTATCCAGAAATTCAACCTAACTTATTAGAAAAAGTAAACAATGTTATTGGTACATAAAAGAAGTTTGTTTAGGTGGCTTTCTTCAAATATTGCGTCACAATTATAGTATAATGCGAAATGTTAATTATTATAAACAGCTTGATAAATAGGAATTTTAAGGGCTTGTATAGTTGCCTATTAGCAATAATGGGAAATTGAGTCCAGTGTAGTTTATGGCTATAATGTAGCTTATTTTGTGTAAATAGACCACTTGTAGGGAGGTTTGGATTTTGAAAAACGATTCTCAGGAGACTGAATTATTTATTTTGTTTAATTGTGGTAGTATTTTTATTAATGAAACACTTGAACAGATAGAGTTTTTTATTTCATTACTTAATATGGAAGATAAGAATATTCAAATAATTGAATGGCGTACCGTTACTTCATCAATAATTATATCACTTTCAAATCTACTAGAAGGATTCGCTAATTTTCTTATTACTTTAGTACTCAACATTGATAGTGGAAAACTAAAAGCTCCAGTAGTTTGTAAGCACTTAAGTGAAATTGAGATTCTTGCCTTAACAGAATGTACAAAGGTCTTTGATCCATCAACGTTTAAAGAAGTAATACGTGAAAATGCTTATATGAGAACTAGCGACAAACTACGTATTGCTCCATTCATGTTGGAAGGTTTATATAATCAAAATGCTACATTAATGAATAAGGGAAACAAGGAGTTTCAGCAGTTAATCAAGTTACAACAAATAAGAGATAGTTTTATGCATATCAAACATGATATCAATTTGCTACCACAGAATCCGGTGCTTGATTTTGAATACCATATTAATAATTTTGTTAATATATCAAATTATCAGGTAGATAACAAAGACCTGTTTGACAGTATGACCGCTGTAGCATGGTATCTGCATAAGCAATTTGTTCTTATCCGAAAGTTATTTCACGTAGATAAACTAAGTTTAGACTTGATGGAAGCCAAGATTATGTCCTTACAAATTACATTGAATAAAGTATTAAAATTAAGGAACTTAGATAAGTATCTTGCAGAATTACTTGCTTATAGAATGGCTTGTATACAAGATTTTGTTGTTGGAGCATCGGATGATGATTCCGGTGTTAGTATACAACTAAATAAGAATGAGATTGGTGGCTCATAGTGATTTATAACTTTTCATAATCCATATTAGGATTGTCTTTACCTGAAAGCAGTACTTCCTATTATGTTTAATAAGGAAAGTAATAATAAGTAAACAGATAAATAGGAATTTGTGGAGGAAAAGAAATGTTAGAATATAAAATTATAACATTAGACGATTTAAAAGATTTGGCAGAAATGTATGTTGAAACATTTAATTCAGAACCATGGAATGATAGATGGACAATTGATACAGCAAGTAAAAGATTACATCAGATGATTAATGTGGAAGATTTTTGTGGGATTTTAGCAAGAAAGAATGACATATTATGCGGAATGATTTTAGGAAGTAAAGAGCAGTTTTTTGATGGAATAATGCTTAATATTAAGGAATTTTGCGTTAAAAATAAAATGCGTGGACAAGGTATTGGCACAGAAATTTTTAAAGAGTTTGAAATTCGAATGAAAGAGGAAGGTGTTAAGGAAATTATTCTTTTTACATCAAGAGGTGATTATACAGAACATTTTTATCACAAACAAGGATTAGAATCTTATAGTGAGTTAACACTTATGGGTAAACAACTATAAATTCCAATTTGTCGATCATTTGTATTATCCATTATGTTTTAAGTATTGAGTATGATGTGATTGTAATATTTGGAAACCCGAATAATTATGTGAGCCGCGGTTGAGTTGTAAAAAGTACAATATCTGTCTTGAGAATGGGACATATCCGGCGGCAATGATGGTAAAAGAACTCAATTTTTAGAAATTTAACATCCCCTTATTTTTAAGGAAAGTAATAATAAGTAAACAGATAAATAGGAATTTGTATCGTTGATTTTAACTGATGATTATTTATATAACCGAAAGCGAGGAAAACAAGAATGGTACATTTAGTATATTGCGATAATACAGGCAAAAAAGATGAACGTGTTTTAGATAAAATTCTATCTGGAACTAAAACAATGGTTGTAAGAGGCGCTGCCGGCCGCAAAATACCACATAGTCGCGTGTTTGAGGGTGAAACAGTTTATTTTATGGAAAAGGGGACGGCACTTATTTCTGCCATTGCTACTGTAAAATCTGTCCAAAATTATGTGAAGCTAACAGAAGAAGAAATTGTAAAAACACTAAATTGCAATCAGGATAAGTTGAATTTAACTGAAAAACAAAAAGAACGTTGGCACAAGAAATGCTTATGTCTGGTTGAATTTGATGGTGTTCAGAAAATTGAGCCGCCATTTGCGTTTGACCATCAAGGAAATATGGACGATTGGCTGATTATCGATAAGATTGAAGATGTAGTTGTTGGTACAAGCATACCTTACAACTATGAAAAGTCCAAGTTTTAGTATCAGTTGACATAATGGTAACTTCATAAATTCCAATTTGTCGATTATTTGAATTTCTAATTATGTTTAAAGGATGTTAGTAGACGAATTGTGGGGGTGAACCTTTAAATGTTTTTCAAAAAATCAATAAAAGTATGGATCGATTCTTATGAGTCTCTTGTATTAATAAAACTTACTATTAATGGTGTTCAAATATCAAAAATGCAATGTATAAAGTATCCGGACGGCTCATTATTAATAGGTGATATTGATCCATTTAAAGGGAAAACATTAAATAGGAATTTATTGAGCAGATAGCTATAATAAAAAAAGCACAAGAATTTTATCTTAGGTAAATTATCGGAGGTTTATAAATGAACAAAAAGATTAAAATTAGGAATGAAGAAGAAACAGATTATGAGAGAGTAGAAGAAATCACAAGGAAAGCTTTTTGGAATTTATATATTCCAGGGTGCATTGAACACTATTTAGTTCATGTTATGCGATCCCACAAAGACTTTCTGCCGGAATTGGATCTGGTGATTGAAGTTGATAATCAGATCCTCGGGAATATTATGTACACAAAAGCAAAACTGGTTGATGAGTCTGGGGAAGAAAAAAGAATCCTTACCTTTGGTCCGGTTTGCATTATGCCGGAATACCAAAGAATGGGTTACGGGAAAATGCTTATGGAACATTCTTTTGAACAAGCGGTTGCACTTGGCTATGATGTGATTGTAATATTTGGAA
>DIVM01000208.1 GCA_002435835.1 Firmicutes bacterium UBA6132 | reverse complement strand
GCCAACATATTGCCCAATACCATGGTGTTCATGAACTACAAAATCTCCAACTTTTAAATCGGTAAATACATCAATTTTTGAACCTTTACTTTTTTTAGTTTTATGAGATTTTTTTCTTATAGATCCAAAAACTTCATTTTCGGTTAATATTATTAATTTATTTTCAAAAAATTCAAAACCTTTTTTTAAGTCACCAGGTATAATTATTACCTGTCCGCTTTCAACAGAAATATTTGGATCTTTTGATAAAGAAGTTATTACTTCATAATCATTTAACAAATTATGAAGCTTAGTGCAGCTTTCAGTGCTGCTTAAAACTATTGCAATTTTATAACCTTTATACTTATATCTATTTAAATCTTTTGACAANNGCCATAATAAAAAGGAGCTTCCTTGAACATAAAGGAAACAGTTTCATCTGTTTCTATTGTTTTATTTAATTTTCCATTTATTAAAATAAAGTTTTTTTCTTCAATTTTAGCTTTTATTTCATGTTCATTAAAATATAATTTGCTTTGATTTGTAAATATTTCACCTTTTTCAAAAAGTTCCGAATATTTAATGTCATAGCTTTCATTTAATGTTTTTATCTCTTCTAATATTCTTTCAGGTTCATCCACTATTAACAGAAAATCATCACCTAAATAATCTAAAATAGAAACGAAATCATCCTTAAAATAAGGGACTAATAAATCTGAATTTTCAATTATTTGTCCTTCATCAAATTTATGGGAATATGAATTAAATAAAGATTTAAGCCTTTTAGAAATATCTTTAGAATCAGGCAAATGCTTTATTTTCGACATTCTGTCTAAATAGTCTTTTTCTACTTCTTCTTTTATTTTGAGAATTTCACTTTTTTCAAACAAAACATCTTTACAAGGTATTATTTTTACTGATTTTTGATTTTTAACAGATCTCTGTGTTTTTAAATCAATTGAACGTATTGAATCAACTTCATCATCAAAAAATTCGATTCTTACTGGAAATGCATCCGATGGTGAAAAAACATCAAATATGCCACCCCTAATAGAAAACTGTCCTACGCCTTCTACTGCATCCACTCTTTCATAGTGAAGTTTTACAAGATTTTGTTTTAATTCATCTAAATCATAACTTTTTCCATATTTTAATTCTATAATATTTTCCTTAAATCTATCTTTAGACATTACACGTGTGATGATAGAATTTACAGATGCAGTTAAAATCATTTTTTTAGATGAAACAATTTTATCAAGAGTATTAGTTCTTTTATACTCTATATCTCGACTTAATGCATCAACATTATATAATATAAATTCTTTTGGCTGAAGCCTTTCAGCTTCTTTATAATATGCTTTTAAATCATCTTCATATTTTTTAGATTTACTTTCGTTACTTGTAAGTATTAATATTTTATTATATCTATTATCTAATAAATTGCATGTTAAAAAAGCAATGCCTTCTTCATTGATGCCTTGTATTAGTTGTCGTTTTTTATTGTTTAAATTTTCAACGACTTGATTAAATTTATCTGATTTTTGAAATTGCGCAAATAAAACCTTATCCATTTATTTTCCTTCATTTTATTAAATTCAAAAATATATATTTTGAATATTAAACATTAGTATTTCCACTAAATAGCATGAACAGATGCACAAAAAATCATTTTGCGCATCTTCACTTCATATTATATACAATTTTTAATTTTAGAATAAAATTGTACATCATTTTTTTTATAATTACAACTTATTTTTCAGATGCTTTTTTAATATTATATTTCTGCATAGCACTGTCCAAGCCTTCTTTGACAAATTCCACACATGCATCCCCTGCTGATTTTATTATGTCTTCTACTATTACTCTGTCATCATTAGAAAATCTTTGAAGTACATAGTCTGCTAAATCCATATTAGGATTTCTACCTATTCCAACTCTGACCCTTGGAAACTTTTCGCTTTTAATTGTATTTATAATAGATTTCATTCCGTTGTGTGTCCCAGCGCTTCCATTAGGACGTATACGCAAAGTTCCAACTGGAATATCAATATCATCATATACAACTATTAAATTTTCCACTGGAATTTTGAAATAATTCATAATTTCAATTATGGCAACTCCGCTTCTGTTCATGAATGTAACAGGTTTTACAAGCAATACTTTTTCACCGTTTATATTCATTTCACCATAAACAGCATTAAATTTTAATTTATTTAAACTTATGTTATATTTTTCTGCAAGATAATTTATAGTATCAAATCCTACATTATGTCTTGTTTTGTGATATTCATCGCCTGGATTACCAAGCCCTGCTATAATGTACATGTTATCATATCCTTTTAAATTAATACCTATTTTTTCCTAATCCCTTTTTATTTACCTGTCTTGCTCTTGCTATAGCTAAATCTCCATTTTCCACATCATCAGTTATAGTAGAACCACATGCAACATAACCACCTTCATGTACTGTAACAGGTGCTACAAGATTTGAGTTACTTCCAACAAATGCGCCATCTTCTATAATAGTTTTATTTTTAGTTTTTCCATCATAATTAACAAATACAACTCCACAACCTATATTAACATTCTTGCCAACTTCCGCATCACCTATGTATGATAAATGGGAGGATTTTGAATTATCACCTATTGTAGAATTCTTAACTTCGACAAAATCTCCAATTTTTACACTTTTACCAAGATTAGTACCCGGTCTTAAATATGCAAAAGGACCCACTGTGGTACTGTCATCAATATATGAGTCTATAACTTTAGAATTATCTATATTAACATTATCCATTACAGTTGAATTAATTATTCTTGTATTTGGACCGATTGTACAACCTGATCCAATTTTAGTTCCCTGTTCTAAAATAGTGTTTGGATAAATTACAGTATCATTTTTAATTATAACGGAATCATCTATATAAACATGATCAGGGTCAATTAAAGTTACACCACTAATCATATGTTTTTTATTAATTCTTTGTTGCATGATTTTATTTACTTCTGCTAACTGAACTCTATCATTAACAGCTTTTATATCGGATTCATCCAATAAAACAAAACCTCCAATTTTATAACCATCATTATTTAACACTTTAACAGTATCAGTTAAATAATATTCATTTTGGGAGTTGTTTGTATCTATTTTATTAAGAGCATCTTTTAATAACTTACCTTTAAAGCAAAAAATCCCAGTGTTAATTTCTGTTATTTTTTTAACTTCTTCATTGGCATCTTTTTCTTCTATTATATCAGCAATTGTACCGTCGACCTTTCTTACTATTCTTCCTAATCCTTTTGGATTATTGAAATTTGCAGTTAAAACTGAAGCAGCAAAACTATTTTTTTCATGATATTCCATTAAACTCATTAAAGTTTCTTTTGTTATAAGAGGACCATCCGCACATAATATTACAACTGTATCCTCATCATTTATATATTGTTTTGCAACCATTACAGCATATCCTGTTCCATAAGGAGCATCATTACCAATGGGTTGTTCAACAATATATACATTGTAATTATCTATGCTTTTTCTAATTTTTTCTTTTCCATGGCCTAATACAACTACATTTTTTTCTATTTCTGATTTTTCAGCAGCTTCAATAATATATTTAATCATTTCTTTACCGCAAACTTTATGTAAAGTTTTAGGAATGTCGGACTTCATTCTTGTTCCTTCACCAGCTGCCAAAATTATTGACGTCTTCATATTGCCTCCTTGTAAATATTGATAGTAATAATTTGTAATTATACATCATAAAATAAATTAAGTCAAAAAAAGTTTCGTCGAGGTTAGGGCATACAAAAAAAGGGCCTGAAAAAGACCCTTAAACTGACTATGTCAGTCCCGCTATTAAAGAAGGGCTTCTGCAACTTCTTCTCCTTCTTCTTCGAGCTTTTCTTCATAAGCTTTGAATACTGCTTCCGCTACAAGATTTCTTGTTTCAGAATTAATTGGGTGAGCAATATCCTTGAATTCGCCATCAGGCATTTTTCTACTTGGCATTGCAATAAAAAGTCCACTTTGTCCTTCTATAATTTTAATATCATGAACCACAAAACAATCTTCAAAAGTTACCGAAACGATTGCCTTCATTTTGCCTTCTGAGTTAATTTTTCTCACTCTTACGTCCGTTATTTTCATGTTGTCACCACCTTCCCCCAAAAAAAGATTATGTCCAATTAATTTCATTATACTACATTTACCAATAAAATGCAAAAAAACATTTTCATTTTTATTAAAAATAATATGAAATTATTTTAATAATTTCATATTTGGCTCTATTTCAATGATTCCTTCTTTTTCATCCATATTTTTTAAGACTAAAAGTGACATATAATTATCAATTAATTTTATTTCTGGTGCTAATGTTTCAATAACAACTGCTGTTCCTACTACCTCAGCATTAAATTCATTCATCATATCTGACATGCCTTTAGCAGTTCCTCCACCTTTCATAAAGTCATCAACTATTAAAACTTTAGAGTTTTGTTTTAATGATCTTTTAGATAAAGACATGGTTTGAATATTTTTAGAAGAACCTGAAACATAGTTTATGCTCACAGTTGCCCCTTCAGTTACTTTATTATTTCTTCTTATAACTGCTACAGGTACATTTAATTTTTGAGCTGTCATAATAGCTACAGGTATACCTTTTGTTTCAGCAGTAATAATATAATCTATATCAATATGGTTAAATTCTGATGCTATTATTTTAGCTATATTGGACACAACATTTGGATTATTAAATAAATCCGTTGTATATATGAATCCACCAGCAACAATTCTATTTTTTTGAGAAAACACTTCGCAAAGTTCTGACAATATTTCGGTCTTTTCTTTTATACTTACATATGGTATAAAAACAGCTCCGCCTGATGAACCGGATATAGTATCAATTCTTCCGCACTCTAATTCACTTACTAATTCTTTTACTATAGTAATGTCTTCACTTATAGTTGATTTAGCAGCATTGAAAATTTCTGAAAAATAATTATATGAAAAAACATAATTTGGTTTTTCAGCAAAAATTTTCATTAAAGCACCTATTCTTTGATTTCGTTTATATTTTTTCACTCAATACTCCTTACGAACAATTTTACTTAATTATAAATTAATTGTTCGGTTTTTTCAAGTATATTTTTAAATTAAATTTTTAATTAACTTCTATATTTCTTTTATTAAAAAATGAATCGAAACCACCTTCAGCTATTAATATGGATAAAAATATTACTACGAACGCTATAAGCATCATATAATTATATTTTTCTCCTAAAAACATTACTCCAAAAACACTTCCACAAACTGATTCTAAGCTAAGAACTATAGCAGCATGAGAAGAAGATGTATATTTTTGACCAATTGTTTGCATTAAAAAACAAACAAGAGTAGTTACAATACTTAAATAAATCATGCTATATGCACCAGTTGTGGTAAAATATAATGGTGTTTTATCAAAAAACATCATAACTGAAAATATTATAGCACATGTTGAAAGTTGAACTGTAGAAATAATATATGGATTTTTATCACCAGAAAAGATTCCCGTCGCTACAATTTGCCATGCAAATGAAATTGCACAAAAGAATGTAAGCATATCAGCTATATTAAATTCGCCAAAATTTTTAAAATCAACAGTAAGTAAAATAATTCCTAAAAACATTAAAACAGCTGCTATTAAATTATTTTTACCTGGTTTTTTCTTTGTTATAAACCAAGTTAAAAAAGGTACCATAACAACATTTGTTCCAGTTAAAAAAGCAGATTTTCCGGTAGATGTACCTTCTAAACCAAATGTTTGAAATATGTAGCCTACAGCTAAAAATATTCCCATAATAATTCCTGCTTTTAAATCTGACTTGTTCATTTTACGCATATCTTTGTGAAATATTATTAATGAAACTGCAGCTGCAATAAAAAAGCGAAAAAATAAAAGCTGTACTGTTGAAAAAACATCAAGAGCTATTTTTGTAACTGTAAAACCTGTACCCCATAATAAAGCTACAAAAAATAACATAGTATCAGCTTGTTTTGTTGATAAATCCTTCATTTATAAATCCTCCTATCAATATCTTAGCATTATATCATAAAGCAAGACGTAAGTCTTGCATCACAACGATTCAATAAAAATACTAAAACAAAGACGTCAGTCTTTGTTTTAGTATTTTTATTATATCATAAATTAATTATGTCAACAATACTTCTATGAATAAAAATTATCGTTTTGAATAATTAAGTAAAATTAATTTAATAAAAAATAAAAACAAGCAAGGCGCTTGTTTTTATTTTTTATTCAATATATCTTTTAGCACATATCTAAATTATTTAAACCATCTTCAGGTATTAAAAGCTCAATTTTAGTTGAATCCCCATATTCCCCTATAATAAATAGAGTATAATACATTTTTGGTAAAAAGTCTAAATTTGGAGCTATTAATATACTTTGATCATTTCCCTTTTTTTTCAGATGTAAAGTATATGTATTAGAAGGTATAGCTACATTGTTAGTGACATCTCCATAGTTAACATCTGAAAACAAAACTGTTCCATCACCAGAGATTAAATTAAAATATGGTGAATCAATTACTAAATTTATAATCTTTAAAGCCGACATCATCCCCATGTCAGTATGTTCTTTTTCTTCTGGTATCATATATAAACTTATTTCCTCTAATTGCAATGCGTCTCCTGTTAATGCTCCTGTATAAACTAAATTAGCATCAATAGTAATGTTTGATTCAAATAAAGGTCCATTTTGGCTGCCAGATGCTTTTGCCACAACATGGTAATTTCCTGGCATAAATTTCATAAACCTTGAGAATTCTCCATAACCTAAATTTGAAGTCATAAGCATTTCATTAACATATACATCTAATTTAGGCGTATTTTTAAGTGTATTTAATATTCTAAAATACGATTTTCTACAACATTTTGTCATTGTGGGATTAAAACCCATTGGATAGCCATAATTAGCATTTTGATTATTATAATTTTGATAATTATTCGGCCAACCAAATTTATTTATATCGTACATAATTTCACCCCTTTTAATATATCATTATAATATATGAATTGGAATGTAAAATGTTCAGATACAGAATTTCTAATTATAAACTAATTGAATTGTTTTTTAATTAAAAATTTCAGGAAAATTAATATGTTTAACAAGAATATTTACAAACTCTTCAAGATAATGCTTATCTATTTCATCAAATCTATTTAATATAGGACTGTCCAAGTCTAAAACGCCTATTAATTTATTTTCTTTAATTATAGGAACAACTATTTCAGAATTTGAATTTGAATCACATGCAATATGTCCAGGAAATTCATGTACATTTTTCACTAATTGAGTTTGTTTTGTTTTTGCAGCAGTTCCACAAACCCCCGCTCCTAATTGAATATGTGTGCAAGCTATTTTTCCTTGAAATGGCCCTAATATAAGCTCATCTTTTTTATATAAATAAAATCCTGCCCAGTTTATATCATCTACAATCATCCACAAAAGAGCTGAAGCATTGCAAATATTAGCTAACCAATCGCCTTCATCACTTATTAATGATTCTACACTCATATTTAAATAATTATATAATTCTTCTTTATTATCAAATTGTAGTTTTTCTATTTTATTTTCCATAGTATCCTCTTTTATCTTTTCTGTTTAATAAAAAAATTATAGCATAAAACAATTGAATTTTCAAGTTCCATTACAGTGATACGAGATTGACGTTAAATAAAATTATTATACAAGCCTACTTATTACCAAAAATTGTATTGCTTTATAATCACAAATAATATTGAACTTCATATTATAATGTAGGATATTGGGGGACAAACTATATTAATACAATATACTGCCTAATATTCAATTAGATTTGGACGTGAAAATATGGAAACAGATTTTACAACTATAATGGAATTTGTAATACCAATTTTAACAATTATACTTGGTTTTTCATCCGCTTGCTTTAAAGAAAATGAAAAACTTAGAAATGCAGCAATAAAATATATTGCTGAAGCAGAAAAAATGTATGAAGATATTTCTAAATCAGGAGTATCAAAATTTGCATGGGTTGTTGATATATTATACAATCTTGTGCCAGTACCTCTTCGATTTATATTTACAAAAACAGTTATTGAAATAATTGTTCAAAGCACATTTGATGGCATAGAAACATATGCAAAAACACAACTTAATAACGGTGAAAATCAGATATTAGAAAATTTTTTAGGAAATGATGATAAAAAATGATAAAATTTCAGCATTTACCACTTAAAAATATTGAAGTTACCAGCAATTATGGCATGAGAAATATGACATTAAACGGTAATTATTATTGGTGGCACAATGGAGTTGACTTTAAAACTAATATAGGAACTCCAATATATGCAGTTAGCAGCGGAACAGTTAAGGAAGCTAAAAACAATATTGGTGGTTATGGATTATATGTAGCTATAGATCATGGAAAATTTGGAACATTATATGCTCATTTATCTAAAATTGAAGTAACATCTGGTAAAAATGTAAATGCAGGTGATATTATAGGTTATTCAGGTAATACAGGGGCAAGCACAGGACCACATTTACACTTTGAATTAAGAAGCTGTGAATATAAAAATTTTTGGGATAGGGCATATTGCGATAAAACTGTATTTATGCAGACTGTAGATCCAATGCTTTATATAGAAGATTATAATGAAACCAAAACAATTAAAAATTCAAATTTAAGCGATGAAATAACCATTGAAGAAGCTAAAAAGATTGTTCAAGAAGCGGTGGGATTAGAAAATAAAACAATGGATTATTTAGTCAATGATTATAAGTATGGAAATGAATTGGTTATAAAAATAGCAAGAGCATTAAATAAATAAGCTATATTAAACTAAAATTCAAAAATAAAAAGGAGCTGTATCAAAATAGAAATAAAGTTTCTATTAGAAGCAGCTCTCTTTTATGCAAAAATAATTCATTACCTCCAGCTCAGCCTGTGGTTTATTAAATTGAAATTTCTTCAAAGAGTTTAAGTTAATTATATTGCTTCTAACATTGATTGGTCTTCATTTTTAGAATTATATATTTTTATTATTTCTTTTTCAGTAATTTCTCCATTTCTAACATCTAAAACAACTTCACCCTTTTTAAGCATTATTAGTCTATCCGAATATTTAATTGCATCTCTTATATTGTGGGAAATCATCATTGTAGTTATTTTATGTGTTTTAATAAGCTCCTGAGTTTTATCCATTATTAGTTTTGAAGTTTTAGGATCAAGCGCTGCAGTATGTTCATCAAGAAGTAATAGCTCTGGTTTTTTAAATGTCGCCATCAATAAAGAAAGTGATTGTCTTTGACCACCCGATAAAAACTTTACTTCTGTATTTAATTTATTTTCCAATCCCAAATCCAAAGTTTTTAATTTATTAACATATTCTTCTATTCTATTTTTATTTACTAATGGTTTTAATGAGAATTTTTGTCCTTTTTTATCCGATAATGATATATTTTCTAAAATAGTTAAAGATGGAGAAACACCCATTGAAGGATCTTGATGAACTCTACCTATATATTTAGAACGTTCATTTTCTTTTAAATTATTTATATTTATATCACTTAAAATTATATCACCACTATCCTGAGATAAAATGCCACTAATGATGTTAAATAAAGTGCTTTTTCCACAACCATTTGAACCAAGGATGGCTGTACATTCACCTTGATTAATATTTAAATTAAAATTATTAAATACTATATTTTCATTTTCAGTTCCTTTGTAAAAACATTTTGATAAATTATTTATAGTTAACATTTTATCACCCCGCTATTTTATTAGATTTACATTTAAAATTAAATAGGTCTTTTCCAAAATTATTATAGCTAATAAATGCTATTACTATGATTGCATTTATCGCTTTTAAATCAGTTGGTGCTAATCCTAAGTCTATGGCAATAGCACCTATGAACTTGTAGCTCATAGCTCCAATAATTGCTCTTGTAGTTATTTTTAACTTCCTGGAATTTTTAAATACAGTATCTCCAATAATTATTGAAGCAAGTGCTACAACTATTATTGATGTACCCATGTTTATATCTGCAAATCCCTGATATTGTGCCATTAAAGCACCGCTTAAAGAAACTAAACCGTTTGATAGCATTAAGCCTATCAATTTATATTTATTTGAATTTTCTCCCAGTGATTTTACTAATGTTTCATTGTCACCTGTGGCTATTAATAAATATCCGATTTCAGTTTTTAAGAATAAGTCCATTAAAATTTTTACAGCTGCCACTATAATGATTAAAACAATTAATACTTCCATGTTATCAAATACGGATGAGTTATTAAATAGTCCTACATTTGATTTACCATTTAATCTTAAATTTATAGAATATAAAAGTGTCATAGTTAATATTCCAGATAATAATGCAGAAATTTTTAATTTAATGTTGAGTGTGTATGTTATTAATCCTGCTAATGTACCTATAAAAAATGCTAATACTGTACTAACTGCTGGGTTCATTCCTCCCGTAATCAATTTTGCAAATATAAATGCTCCCATTGGAAATGTTCCTTCAACTGACATATCCGCAAAATTAAGTATTTTAAATGTTATTGACACTCCTATTGCTAATATAGCAAATATAAGTCCCTGTTCTAATGATGTCTGAATTAATGTGTTCATTTATACTCCTTTCAGTCGTAATGAACGATTAAAAGTGAACAATGGATCAATGAACAATTATTGTTGGAATTGAGCGAATGCTCAATTCCTTCCTTAACTGCTCCCCGTTCAACGTTCATTTTTCATTGTTCATTGATATTTATTCTATGAATTCTGCGCCTTCGAATGCTTTGTTTTCTTTTGTTAATCCTAAAGCTTCCATCGTTTTTACATTTACTACTTTTTTAAGTCCTGCTGGTGATTCAACTGATAAAGTTTTAATATCAGCGCCATCTACTAAAATACTTTTAGCCATTTGACCTACTTGTTTACCAAGTTCATAATAATTTAATCCGTTTGACATCAATATTCCGTCCGCTGCTTGTGATTCTATTGAAGATAAAGTTAATATTTTATTTTCAACACATAAATTTGCAACTAATTGAATTGCAGATGCTACCATGTTATCAGATATTACGTACATAACATCAATTTTTTTAGCTAATGTATTCACTGCTTGAGGTATATCATTAACTGTTGTTATTCCAACAGTTTCAACTGTCATACCAAGTTCTGCTGCCGCAGATTTCACTTCTTCAACTTGAATTTCAGAATTTGATTCACCTATGTTATAAATAATTCCAATTACTTTTATATTTTCTTTTAAATCTTTAGCAGATTTTAGTATTTGTGATGCATCTACTTTATCAGTAACTCCTGTTACATTTCCAATTTGATCCGTTGATTTTACTATTTGAGAGAAAACTGGGTCTGTAACAGCTGAGAATAATACTGGTATATTTGAATTTTCTGTTGCTTTTTTAGCTGATTGTGTTGATAATGTAGCAATTGAATAAATCATATCAACTTCATCTTTAACAAATTTTTCAGCTATCATTTGAGTGTTTGCTGTTTCACCTTGTGCATTTTGAACATCAACTTCAATATTTACACCCTGCGCCTTTAATTCATCTACAAATCCTTCCATTGCTTGATCAAGTGATGGGTGTTGAACTAATTGAGAAACCCCTATTTTGTAAGTTTTATCGCCTGCTGCTTTTTCTGCTTCATTATTTGTTTCTACTTTTGTTTCTGTTGCACATGCTGTTAAAATCATAGGTATACTTAATGTTAATGCTAATGTTCTTTTCAATGTATTTAGTTTCATAAAATCCTCCGATATTTTTATATTTTTATTTGTTATGCTTTAATTCTTTTTATTTTATTAAACCTTGGCCAAAGTTTAAAAATTTAACTTACGTTTTTAGAATAAAAAAAAATCCTTCATTCCTATAAACACATTTACAATTGCAACTGTGCTTATAGGGACGANNCCGCGGTACCACCCTAATTATGATATATAAATATCATCACTCTTTAAAGTCTATCAACTTTTAACTCTGTAACGTGAGTTCACGTATCTGCCTACTCGGTATTCCTTTGAACAGATATGCT
>DIVM01000334.1 GCA_002435835.1 Firmicutes bacterium UBA6132 | reverse complement strand
GCTTAGTATGTTCATCTAATGACATGTAAAGAATTTTGGGGTAATAACCATAAGATATAAAAAACAGTACAACCGCTTTTATTTTTAATTGTTTATTTTTATATATTTATCATTATATTTTAAAACTTTTCCTATAACAGAAAATTGTGTTTTTAAATTCTTCTGCAAATCTGAAATAATATCATCCATATATTTTTCATTTACAGAAATTAAAAGCCCACCAGAAGTTTGTGGATCAAAAAGTAAATCCAAGTATTCTTCTTTTATATTTTCACAGTTAATTTTATCTTTGAAATATTTTCTATTGTTATATGCTCCTCCAGGAACTAAACCCATTTGTGCATATTCAATAGTTTCAGGAATAAAAGGTATATTATTTAAATCAAGTTCAAAAGTAACTTGGCTGTTTTCAGCCATTTCGATTGAATGTCCAATTAGCCCAAATCCAGTAATATCTGTACAGCTGTTAATTGGATAATTGTCAAAAACTTCCTTTGCTTCTTTATTTAAACTTGTCATAACATTTATAGCTTCATCTACAGCTTCTTTGTTAGCTAAACCTGCTTTAACTGCTGTGTTTATTATTCCTGTTCCTAATGGTTTTGTTAGAATTAAAACATCGCCTTCTTTTGCCCCATAATTTTTAAGAATTTTGCTTGGATGTATAAAACCAGTTACACACAAACCATATTTGGGTTCATCATCTTGAATAGAATGTCCTCCTGCTAATGTAGCTCCTGCTTCTAATACTTTAGAAGCACCACCTTTTAATATTTCTGCCATTATTTGTGGATCCAAGCAATTTGGAAAACCAATTATATTTAAAGCTAGTTTAGGTTCTCCTCCCATTGCATAAACATCGCTTAATGAATTTGCTGCAGCTATTTGACCAAACAAATATGGGTCATCAACAACAGGAGTAAAAAAGTCTACAGTTTGAATCATAGCTATTTCATCATTTATTTTGTAAACACATGCATCGTCTGATGTTTCTAAACCTACTATTAAATTTGGATCACTAAATTTAGGTAAATTGCACAAAACTTGTGCAAGGGTCTCTGGACCAATTTTAGCAGCTCAGCCTGCTGTTTTTGTCATTTGAGTTAATTTAACTTCTTTTATGCTCATATGTATACCTCACTTTATATATTTAAATTAACAATTATTTAACCATTCCTATTCAATTGTTATAAAATCCTTTATTTTTACAAAAGTTTTTTCACCTATGCCATTAACATTTTGAATTTGTTCAACAGATATAAATTTATTTTTATTTCTGTATTCAATAATTCGATTTGCATATATTTCCCCGATACCATTTAAAGTCATTAATTCTTCTTTTGTTGCTAAATTAATATTAATTTTAATATTATTTTCACCGCTGTGCAAAGAATTGATTTCATTTGTAGCATCTATAGGTTCTTCTCCTTGTTGTAAAATATAAATTTTTTCGCCGTCTATTAATTTTCTCGCTTTATTTAATTCTTTTGTATAAGCTTTTTCCGTAAGTCCACCTGCTTCTATTATAGCATCATTTACTCTATCACCGTCAATAAATTTATAAACTCCTGGATTTTTAACAGCACCATCAATATCAACTATAATTATATTAACTTCATTTTCTGTTTCTATACTTTCAACATTTAAATTATTATCTGAAATAACTTCTTCAGATTCTTCAAAATTAATATCATTTTGTTTTTTAGATAGTTTTACACCAATTAAAGTCATTAAAATTAAAGCTATTAGTAAAACAACCGCAAGTCCTTTTTTGTAAATGCTGTTGTTCATGCGTTACGGCCTCCTTAAATAATTAAAGATATATATATTATACATTATTTTGCAGAAAACACAAAATTTTTAATTACAAATTTTTAATTTTCTGATATAATAGAATAGCACAAAACTAAGGAGTAAAACATGATTAAAAAAATACTAACTTATATTTTGAGCTTTTCAATTATATTGTCAAGCGGTGTTCAAATTGTACAAGCTGAAGAACAACCTGAAATATTATGCGAAACTGGAGTATTAATTGATTCAAATACTTTGACAGTTATAGCAGAAAAAGATGCAAATAAGAAAATGTATCCTGCAAGTTTAACAAAAATTATGACTACTATACTTGCTATTGAAAACGGAAAATTATCAGACATAGTAAAAATAGATGATGATACACCTTATGAAATTGATGGTAGCCACATTGCGTTAGAACCAGGTGAAGTATTGACATTAAAAGATTTATTATATGCTACTATGCTTCCATCTGCCAATGATGCTGCTTTAGCTGTAGCAAAATACATAGGTGGAAACGAAGAAAACTTCGTTAAAATGATGAATGAAAAAGCTAAAGAATTAGGTGCAAATAACACAAATTTTGCCAATCCACATGGACTTCACGATGAAAATCATTACACTACAGCATATGATTTAGCTTTAATTACAAAATATGCTATGGAAAATGAAACATTTAGAAATATAGTTAATACTAAGAAATATGAAATAAAAACAACTAATAAGAAATCTGAACCAAGATATTTTACTACATTAAATAAACTTTTGTATAACACAAATTCAAGCCAAATTTATGTTAATGGTTCATATATAAGCCCTTTATATGAAGGTGTAACAGGAGTTAAAACTGGATACACACCTGAGGCTGGAAACAGTTTGGTCGCAGCAGCACAAAAGGATGGAACAGAATTAATTATGGTTGGTCTTAAAGGCGCATCACTTGATATGTATCAAGATGCCCACAACTTATTTAATTATGGATTTACAAATTATAAAAGTTCAATATTAATTGCTAAAAATACCTTTGTACAAAATTTGACAATAAAAAATGGTGACAGTAAAGAAATATCTGCTATTACAGAGAAAGACTTTACAACACTTATTAGCAAAGATGAAATAAAAAATATTGAGTCAAAGATTGTATTTAATGAAATAGATTTACCTTTAGAAAAAAATGAAGTAGTAGGAAAAATTGAATATTCACTAGAAGGCAAAGAAATAGGTAGTGTAAATTTAATTACACCTACAAAAGTAAATAGTACTAATGTTTCAGGCGGAAAATTAATTACAATAGTAAAAACAATGACGGTTCTTGTTATTATATTAATGTTATTAGTATTTTCATTAAAAATATATAACAGCACAAAAATTAAATTAAATAGAAAAAGAAAAAGAAAAAAGTATCGTGTAGATATTTAATTTAAAAAATAAAACCCTATTTCCAATTTGGATATAGGGTTTTATAATAATCTTAAATTACTGCTATTGCTTCAATTTCAACATTTGCATCTTTTGGAAGTCTTGCAACTTCTATACATGCTCTTGCTGGTTTGTTATCTCCGAAGAATTCAGCATACATTTCATTTATTAAACCAAATTGGTTCATGTCTTTAATGAAAACTGTACATTTAACAACGTCTTCTAATGTTGCTCCAGCTTCTTGGAGAATAGCTTTAACATTTTGTAATGATATTTTAGTTTCTTCTTTTATATCATCACCTTTGTATAATTCTCCAGTTTCTGGGTTAATTGGTAATTGTCCTGATACATAAACTGTATTATTAGCTTTAATTGCTTGTGAATAAGGTCCTAATGCTGCAGGTGCATTTGTAGTGTTGATAATTTGATTTTTCATAATTTTCTTCCTCCATTATTTCCAATTATTTATACCATATTGTTCAACGTCAATAGAATTATTATCAAACCATAATGATTCAAGGTCATACATTTCTCTTTCGTCTTTATGGAATACGTGAACAATGATGTTATCAGTAACTAATAAAATCCATCTTCCTGTTTCAAAACCTTCTTTATAATGAACTTCTATTCCTTCTTTTCCTGCTTTATCAATAATTTCATCAGCTATGGCAACAGTTTGCCTTTCATTATTACCACTACAAATAATAAAATAATCAGTAATTGAACTGATTTTAGACACATCTAATATTACAAAATTATATGCTTTTTTATTATCACACGCTTTTAAAATTATTTCAATATCTTTTTCATTTTGTTTCAAATTTATTTCCTCCACTAATTAAATAATCAAGAGTTTTTAACGACTGTACATCAAATTCCAAACCTCTTTGTTTTACATAATTTATTGTATTTTCTAAGCATTTTACTATTGATTCATTTATATTATCATAAGCAAGTTTTCTTAATTTATCCACACCCTCATAATTTCTATTAGGTTCTATTTTATCTGCTATAAAAATAATTTTTTCAAGTAAAGACATATTTTCCCTACCTGTTGTATGATATTTTATAGCATTTATAATATCTTCGTCTGAGATATTATATTCTTCTTTTGCTAAATGAGCTCCAATTTGAGAATGAATTAAATTATCTTTTTTTTTATTTTTATCATTTTTTTCAGATTTATTTTTTCCACAGTCATGTAAAAGTCCAGCAACATAAGCTTTTTCTTCATTTATTCCATAATTTTTAGCAAGTTTTTCAGCTTCACTAGCCGTTCCTAAGCAGTGATTAAATAAACTATTGCTGATTGATTTTTCAAGTTTCAGCTTTATTGTATCTATATATTCTATATCCATAATATTACACCATATATAAATTATTTTTTATTATATATTGTTCCACGCTTTCTGAAACTAAATATTTAATAGATTTGTTACTTTTTATTCTGTCCCTTATATCCGTTGATGATATTTGAAGCATGGGAACTTTTAAAATTTCGATTTTTCCATCAAATATTTCCCTAATTTCTTCTATTTTATTTAATGCCTCTTGGTCGCCAACACCAGGTCTATTAACCGCTATAAATTTTAAATTTTTTAATAATTCTTCTGGTTCTTGCCATTTGGGCAAATCAATGATAGCATCCATTCCAGTTATAAAATAAAACTCTGTATCATCATATATTTTAATTAATTCTTTAACAGTATTTATTGTATAACTTTTTTCCTTGTTTTTTATTTCAATATCGGATACCTCAAAGTTATTATTTGCCATAGTTGCCATAATAGTCATTAAATATCTATCAAAGGAACTTGCACCAGTAATAACTTTAAATGGTGGATTTCCAGCCGGTATAAATATTATTTTATCCATATTATAAATATTTAACACTTCATTAGCAATAACTAAATGTCCGAGGTGTATAGGATCAAAAGTGCCTCCCATAATGCCAAATCGTTTTTTTGTCATCATGATCTCCTCAAAATTTTCCCTTTATTTTTCGAAACCCAAATATATATTACCGATAATATTAATGCCAAAATGAAATACATTAAGTTTACATCTTCATATAGTTTGTTAAGAAGTAATAGTTTGCCAATGCTCGCACCTAATATTCCATCAAATACTAAAGGAAAATATTTCTTAGCTACGCTATTTTTAATAATATTTAAACGTTTCAATAAACTTTCCCTACCTAAGTAATAACCTTGAATAAAACCTGTATATGAAATATATAAAATATTTATCCCAAGAAAAATTACTGCAAGCAATGATAAATAATAATTATTATCAAAGCACAATAGTAAAGCTGATGAAATATAAAAGGGAGTTAAAACTACTTGAGTAAAAGAATCACCCATTCCTGCAGCAAATCCCATCATTCCTTTTTTTATATAACTAATATCAACACTTTTATTCTCCATAAAAATTTCTTCTTCTAAAGAAATTATATAACCATGAATTGAAGTGCCTATGTTTGGTTCAGTATTAAAAAATTCAGTATGTCCATAAATTATTTCTGAAGCTTTTACTTCATCTTTATATAATTTTTTTATTATGTTTTTTATACTTTGAGCAAATGCCATTCCCTGCAACCTCTCAAAATTATAACATGCATGGGAAAAGTTCATCCAAATAAACCAAGAATAAATTAAATCACATTTGTTTAATATTATATTATCTTTATTATTTATATAATTATTTTTATCAATATGAAAATCTTTAAAAGATAGCATTAAAAATAAAATCATTAATAATAATATAATAAAAACAGAACTAAAATTAAAAATGGTAACTAAAAATAAAGAAATTAAAAAAATAAAATTACCTTTTTTATTTTTAACTTTTAATAAAACATTTATTACAGATAAACTTATTAAATAAATTCCAAATAATAATAAAATATTTTTTATTATATCTAATCTTACTATATCTTTAAAAAGAAAAATTAAAAACAATGAACTCAACATTACTAAAGAGCTCATGAAATATAATAAAATTTGCGGCAATACTCCATTATAAATAGTTATGTTTGGATTTTTACCTTCTTTATATTTTTCATCATATTTTCTTACAAATATAGAATTTATGCTCAATCTATATTTCCATATCAAAATACCTATATAACCAAAAGCATAAGAAAAAGCAGCTGACTGTATTGGCGATAAACGAAATAAAACAGCACAAACAGCTGCTATAATTGCAGTTAAACACTGATCCCCTTTTAGAGAACCACCTGTTGATACAAAATCTATGTATATTATATTTACTACTGCACCAGCCATTATCCCTAATTTAAAGTCACCAAGTATCAAGCCAGTTATTGTTCCAGAAATAATAGGTCGGTACAATGTATAATATCCTATTCCAAATGATAAAGCAGTATTGCTTCCCCAAAAATATAACAAACTAATTAAAAAAACATTTATATAATTTATATTTTCCATAATAAATTAAATTTTTTGAACCTTGTCGCTTGGTAACATTTGTATTTCTACAGAAATCCCTTTAAGTTCTATTTTCTTCAAAATTTCAAGTTCACTATCGGACATATGAATTGAATTAATTATTTTTTTACGTCCTTCACTATAACCTAAGCCACCAACATTTACAGTACTTACTTTTACATTTAATTCTATTAGTTTATAAATATTTTCTACATTTCTGCTTAAAATTAGTAAATTGTTCCTGTTATTATCTAAATTTAAATATTCTGCTGATTTCTCAATAGACATAACATTTACAGTTATATCATTTGGTGAAGATTCCTTTATTAAAGAAGACATAAAATCATCTTTGGAATATTCATCATCAACTATTAATACTTCATTTATTTTTAAAGATGGTATCCATGACACAACAACCTGACCATGCAAAAGTCTGTCATCAATTCTTGTTAAAACTATATTTTTCATTTGTCCTCCAACGTATTAATCTGTTGAAAATTTTTCATTTACAAAGACAATACTTTTCTTTCCGTTTTTAATAATTTTTTCTGCTATTTCATCTAAACTATAAGCGTTTTTATTAACTGCGATATCTATGAATAGTGGAAAATTAACACCTGTTACATGGTAGAAATTATTATTTTTTAACGCTCTTTGAACAGCATTAAAAGGACTTCCCCCATACATATCAGTAAATACTATCAGTTCTTCGCTTGAAAGTTTTTCTATTGTATCTGAAACTTCTTTTGCTAATGTTTCAAAGCTTTCCCCTAAATTAAATGATATACTTTTAGCGCCATCTATTTTTCCTATTATAATTTCTGAACTTCTAAGCAATTCTTTACCAAAATCCCCATGAGTCACTAGTAAAATATTAACCATAATTATATTCTCCTCTATGTTTATAAATACTTAAAGTTTTACGTAAATTTACGTATCAATACCCATAACAACTAATGCTTTTAATAAACTTAAAAATATGTTTTCTAAAACAAAAATACTTATTGTACTAAGTACAGTTATAACTATAACTTGCCCTAAAAAGTCACTCCTTTACTTTTTGGGTGGCTATTATATTATAACATATTATTTTGTTTTTTTGTATTAATATGTTATAATGTATTTAAAAAAATATTGAACTTATATATAGGAGTTTTAAATGAATACTGAAAATTTTAAATTTTTCCAAAATAATGAATGTGAATATTTCCCATGCCATAAAACTAATGATAAAGAAAATTTCAATTGTTTATTTTGCTATTGCCCATTATATATGTTGAAAGATCAATGCGAAGGTAACTTCATTAAAAATTTTGGTATAAAAGATTGTACTAATTGCCTTGTTCCACATTCTAAAGGTAGCTATGAAAAAATTATGTCCAAAATGAAGTTAGTAATAGATAATGGAAGCGATTTTTGATATAAGCATAATATAAATTAGAACGCAGAGCGTTCTATTTTTTTATTTAAAATCTATATTTTGTTCTTCCCAGCCATTCTTATTTAAATAAGATATTTTATTAAAACCTAATCTTTGTATAAGTTTGTACATTTCTTCAAATTTGCATGTTATACCATCAACATTATGAGCATCCGAATTAATTATAATAGGAATATTTTTATCCATAATCATTTTCAAAATAATAGTTGATGGATATTGTTCTTTAGTATACCTTCTCGCAATTCCACCAGTATTTATTTCAACAACAGATGATGTTTTTTTTATTACATTTAAACAACTTTCAACTGCTTTTAAATACCAGTCATCTCTTTCATCAAATAATATATTGTTTATATTATTTTTTTTAATTAAATCAAGATGTCCAATAATAGGTGGTTCATAAGTATAAGTCATTTCAGAAATTAAATCATAATAAGTTTCAACTGCAAGCCTTTTATTGCCTTTAAAACTTTCTTCAATGCCTTTTAAAATTTCATCTAAAGTATAATCAATAGTCCACATAATACCATCATTAAATTTATCAAGATAATGAACTGAGCCAATATAATAATCTAAAGAAGGAATTATTTCTTTTATTTGATTACTAAAACCAATATTAGGTATGTAATCAAGTTCCATTCCAATCAATACATCTATTGTACCCTTATATTTTTCTTTTGAATTATTTATTTCATCTAAATATTTTTTTATATTGATGCTTTGTATATTCCAATCAGAAAAAAACGGAGTTGGCCCATGAGTGGAAATGCCTATTGACTGCATATTAGAATTAATTGCTGATAAAATCATTTCTTCAATTGAATTTTTTCCATCACAATATAATGTATGTGAATGTAAATTAGTTAAATGCATTAATCCTCCATTATAATAAATCTTAATGTATACCAATATATATTTTAATTGATGTTAATGAAATAGTAAAGAAACTTTTTTTATTTTTGAAATTCAATTCACTAATATTTTTTTAGTACGTATATTAATTGTAAGAAATTATTTAATATTAAATTTGGAGGATTGTAAATGAGTTATTCACAAAATTATAATAATATGATGAAATATTATAACACTTATCCCAGTAGGCCTATGATGAATTGTAATGACAGAATGGGATATATGGACTATTTAGATGGCGATATGCCAGCAATGCCGGCATCATTTGACATGTATAACAATATGATGCCAAAAATGGCCAATGTGCCAGGTATGCATGGTATGCCATTTATACCTGATAGCCAAATGCCAAATTTCCCTATGACTGATGTAGAAATGCCTAACATACCTATGAATGGTAATAGTACTAATATGCCTATTGATGGAAATTTGTATCCAAATATGCAAAATATACCAAGTGTACCTATGCCAATGGATTGCCAAAGATTAATGGAATATATGATGAACATGAATTGTTTTGAAAATATGAACATGATGCCCGGAATGCCAGGTGCTCCTATGATGCCTGGAATGCCTACTACACCGGGCACAGGTACTCCTGCTGCTCCAAGGACTACACCAACTACTCCAGGAATGCCAAGTACTCCTGCTGCTCCAAGAACTACACCAACTACACCTACTGCACCGGGTACAGGTACTCCTACTGCTCCAAGGACTACTACACCTACTACACCTGGAATGCCAAGTATGCCTGGAATGCCAAGTATGCCTGGAATGCCAAGTATGCCTACAATGCCAGGAATGCCAAGCATGCCTACAATGCCAGGAATGCCAAGTATTCCTACAATGCCAGGAATGCCAAGTACTCCTACTGCTCCTAGAACAACACCTACAACGCCAACAGCACCAGGTACAGGTACTCCTACTGCTCCAAGGACTACAACACCTACTACACCAAGCACTCCAAGTGGTCCTGATACTCCAGCAGCACCAAGAACTCCAAATAGTTCTAACAGAACTACAGGTACTGGTAGTAGAATTATAAGATAATTTTAAAAATACATATCCTAATTTTTTAGGATATGTATTTTATTTATCACTTAATTATTACCTATGTCGAATTTTATCTAATTATTTGTATTTCCAAGAAAATATTATTAAATTAATTAATTTTTCTGTAATAAAAATATATTAAGTGTACAAACACAATTTTAACATTATCAGCATATAATTAAATAACTTTGGGGGTGTTTTTGTTGATAGAGAATATATTGCAGATTATTTTTCCTTTTTCAATTTTTATTTTTGGATATATTACAAGTGGAAGTTCTTTCCCGCAACCATTAGAAAAAGATGAAGAAATAGAATTAATAAAAAAATCAAAAGGAGGTGATCTTGAAGCAAGAAATACGCTTATTGAAAGAAATTTAAGGTTAGTTGCACATGTTATAAAAAAATATAAAACAGTTGGCATTGATCAAGAAGATTTAATTTCAATAGGTACTATTGGCTTAATTAAAGCAGTATCAACATTTGATAACAACAAAGGTATAAGGCTTGCAACTTATGCAGCAAAATGTATTGACAATGAAGTTTTAATGACCATAAGAAGCGATAAAAAACTAAAAAAAGAAGTTTCTCTTCAAGGACCATTAGGAACCGACAAAGAAGGAAACAATATTTATTTAATAGATGTAATAAAATACGAGGGTGAAGAAATTGTAGGCAGACTTGATAAAGAAGAAAAAATAAAAGCACTTGATGCTATTCTTGATAGAGCATTGCAAAAAAGAGAAAAAGAAATAATCGAAATGCGTTACGGTATTAGAAACAATCAGCATAAAACACAAAGAGAAATAGCTAAATTATTAGGCATATCAAGATCATATGTATCAAGAATTGAAAAAAAAGCTTTAAAAAAATTATATGATGCCATGGTTGAAAGTGTTGGGAGATAAGTACATAGAAAAAGCATTCATCTTTTAATATTTGATGAATGCTTTTAGTTGCCTTGTATTTTTTAATTTTCTACTTTTTTCCTTAAAATGAAATATGGCGCTACTTCTTGAGGAGTTTTCATTTTGACTATTTGCTGTGCGTGTGGTGCTGATTCAATTTTATTTCCTTTATCATCTGTTAAATCAAAAGCAGTAAGTTCAAAATGTTTCCCTTTAGGACCAAAACATTCAAGCATGTCGCCTTCAGAGAATTTATTTCTTTGTTCTACAGTTGCTATGCCAGTTTCCTTATCATAATCCTTTATAATACCAACAACATCATATGTGCGAATATAACTGCTTGAAGTATAAAGTTGCCCATCCTTGTATGGATTTCCCAAATAAAAACCATATGAAAAATCTCTATGAGATGTTTTTTCTACTTCTTGCTTCCAATACTCTGTATTTCTTTCTGCCTCAGGCTTTAAAGTTTCATCTAAAGCATTTCTGTAAGATCTAACTGTTATAGCTGTATAATATTCACTTTTCATTCTTCCTTCAATTTTAACTGCCTTAACTCCTATATCAACAAATTTTTGCATATGCTCTATTAAGCACATATCTTTTGAATTAAAAATAAAAGTTCCTTCATCATCTTCAACTATAGGATAATATTCTCCCGGTCTTTTTTCTTCTACAACGTGATATTTCCATCTGCATGGCTGAGCACAATCACCTTTATTTGAATGTCTTCCTGTCATAAAACTTGACATTAAACATCTTCCTGAATGGGACATACACATAGCTCCATGTACAAATGTTTCAAATTCTAAATCATCAGGAGTTTTTTTGATTATTTCTTCTATTTCATTAAATGTAAGCTCTCTTGCTAATACAATTCTGTTTACACCTTGCTTATACCAGAAGTTTGCAGTATGATAATTTGTTGTATTTGCTTGAGTACTTAAATGAATACGCATATTAGGTGCTGTTTGCTTAACTATTTCAATAGTACCTGGATCTGCTACTATTAAAGCATCAGTTCCTATTTTACTTAAATATTTTATATAA
>DIVM01000088.1 GCA_002435835.1 Firmicutes bacterium UBA6132 | reverse complement strand
ATTTTAAAAAAACCTGAACCCATAATAGCAAAATCTGTTAATAATCCTGTTTCTTCTAAGGTTCCTTGTGAATGTATTGTATTATTTTCCCCAATAGTTTTAATTAGCGAAACATTACCAATAGGTGTTGCTGTTTGATGTATTCCACTTTGCTCCATCTTATGTATAAGTAAATTTCCAAAATTAGTTGTTACTGATTGTTCCTTTTTATAACCGGATGTATTGATGTTAGAAATATTATTGCTTGATATATCTATTTTTCTTTGTTGAGTAAGCATTCCTGATGTTAAAGTATGAAATCCTGGCATTTAATCACCCCACTATAAATTAATTATTTTTGTCTTGTAAATATAGTCTTATACTTTTTTCCAATTTACCTAAAGCTTCTGAATGTATTTGGGAAGCTCTCGAATTGCTAATTTCCAATATGTTTGCTATGTCTTTTAATTTTAATTCTTCATTATAATATAATGATATAACAAGCTTTTCTTTTTCTTTTAAATTATTAATGCAATCTTTTAAAACTTTTTTTAATTCCTTTTGCTCATATGCATATTCTGGAAGTTCAAATCCATCTGCATCAAAATTTTCCTTTAAATTAGCTTCCCCCAATAATTCTTCAAAAGACAATATGCTTGAATTCACAGACTTTCTAATAATTGCATTAAATTCTTGCATGTCCATATTTAAGTGTTCAGCAATTTCCTTTTCCTCAGGTTTTCTTCCAAGCTTA
This sequence comes from Firmicutes bacterium UBA6132, assembly GCA_002435835.1. The sequence goes on along the minus strand of DIVM01000088.1, from coordinate 42,166 downwards.
ATTTGCAATTCTTTTTCAGCATTTTTTATTAACTTTGCATCATTTTTAATTTTTCTTGGAGTCCAGTCCTGTTTACGAACATAATCAATTATTGCACCTTTAATTCGTATAGCAGCATAAGTTTCAAACTTAACGTTTTTCGATAAATCAAATTTATCTATAACATCTATAAGCGCTATAATACCTTCATTTACTACATCTTCAACATCACCGTACTGCTGGTAAATGCCTCTAATTTTTAATGCAATAATTTTTACTAAATAACTATATCTTTCAATTATTTGATTCCTTATACGCATATCTTTTGTTTCTGCATATTTTTCCCACAATACACTTTCATCTACTTTTTCATTAATGCAAATCATTATATCACTCTCTCATTTTTTATATTTAAACTGATATATTTCCAATTGCCTGAATTTGTACTGAATTGTCTATTTCATTAAATGATAACACCACTGCTTTAGGATAAAATTGATCTAATAATTTTCTGAAATATCCTCTAACAAAAGGAGATGTTAAAATAACTGGAACTTGGAATTCTTCTTTTAATTTTGTTATTTGTTCAAGAAGCTCTCCAACTATTTTTTGCATTGCATCTGGATCAATAGATAAATAAGATCCCCTATCATTTTTATTTATTGAATTAATTATTAATTTTTCTACTTCTGTGCTTAAAGTTATAACTTTTATTTGTCCGCTTTCTGCCCACTTACGAGTTATAGTCCTTTTCAATGATTGACGTATATGCTCTGTAAGCATTTCAGTATCCTTAACTGATGAACCATAATCACTAATAGTTTCAAGTATTGTTTCCATGTCCTTTATAGGAATTCCTTCTTTTAACAGATTGCAAAGTATTTTTTGAAAATTACCAAAGGAGACTATTCCTGGAACAACTTCATTTACTAAGGATTCATTTGTTTTTTTCATTTTTTCTAAAAGTTGATTTAAATCCTGTCTTGATAAAAGTTCATTAGCATGTGATTTTATGACTTCTGATAAATGTGTTACTAATACTGAAAGTGGATCTATTACCGAATAACCATATATTTCAGCTAACTCTTTTTTATCTCTTGTAATCCATTTGCTCGGTATTCCATAAGCAGGTTCTATGGTGTCTATACCATCAACTAATCCTGTTACACCTCCAGGATCCAATGCTAAATAATAATCAACAAGTATTTCCCCTTTAGCTATTTCCTCACCTTTTAACTTAATACAATATTCATTTGGATTTAAATATCCATTGTCTCTTAGTCTAACTGATGGTATTACCATTCCCATCTCAGAAGCAAACTGCCGTCTGAACATTACAACTCTATCTATAAAATTTCCTCCGCTTGATTCATCAACAAGTGGAATTAAACTATAGCCTACTTCCATTTCTATTGGATCTATTTGTATAAGTTCATAAATATTATCTATATTTTTAAAATACTCTTCTTCCGAAGAAGAAGGTTGTTCATCTTGATTTTCAACATTTATATTATCAACTGATTTTTCATCATTATTTTTAATTAAATTCATGCCTAAAAATATTAATATAGCTGCAAATGAAAAGACTTGAATTTTAGGAAATCCAGGTATTAGTCCCATGGCAATTAATACAACACCAGAAATAACTAAAACAGTTGGCTGAGATTTAAACTGTTTCGATAAATCTACATTTAATGTTGATTCAGATGCTGCTCTTGTTACAATCATACTTGTAGCTGTGGATATTAAAAGTGCAGGTATCTGAGAAACTAAGCCATCTCCAACAGTAGCTATAGAATAAGTTTGTAATACTTCTGTAAATGTTGATCCACCCTGAACCATACCAATTATTATACCACCAACAAAATTTATTGCTGTTATAACAATTGACATTATAGAATCGCCTTTTACAAACTTTGTAGCCCCATCCATTGCGCCGTAAAAATCAGCTTCTCTTTGTATATTGTTTCTTCTATGTTTTGCTTGTTCTTCCGTTATCATGCCTGAACTTAAGTCTGCATCTATAGCCATTTGCTTTCCTGGCATTGCATCTAATGTAAATCGAGCAGTTACTTCTGCAATACGCTCTGCGCCTTTTGTAATAACAATGAACTGAACTAATACTATTATTAAAAACACTATAAAACCTACAACTGCATTCCCTTGCAAAACAAAGTTACCGAATGTCGCAATAACTGCACCTGCATGTCCGCCCTTTGTTAAAATAAGTCTTGTAGATGATATATTTAACGATAAACGAAAAAGCGTGGTGATTAAAAGTAAAGATGGGAAAACTGAAAATTCCAAAGCTTCTTTTATATACATTGTAGTAAGTAATATTACAATTGATAAAGTTATGTTTATTATAAGCATCAAATCCAATAAAAATGCTGGAAGTGGTATGATTATCATTAGTACTATTGCTATTACAAAAAGTGAAATAGAGTTATTTAATAATTTTTTCATTTTTTATCCTTTATTATTTCTGACCCTTTATTTTATAAACCCATGCTAATACTTCAGCAACTGGTTCGTAAAATTGTAATGGTATTTGTTTATTTAATTCTGCACTTTCATATAAAGCTCTTGCTAAAGGCTTATTTTCTACAGTATTTATTTTGTTTTCCATTGCTTTCTCAATTATTTTTAAAGCTATATTGTCTTTTCCTTTTGCTAATACAATTGGAGCAGCATCATTTTTTAAATCATATTTTATAGCTATAGCAAAATGAGTAGGATTTTTAATTACTACATCTGCTTGTGGTACTTGCTGCATCATTCTGGTCATAGAAATAGCTCTTTGCTTTTCTTTTATTTTACCCTTAATCTTTGGATCCCCTTCTTCTTGCTTATACTCTTCTTTTTGTTCCTGCTTAGACATTTTTATATTTTTTTCATATTCCCACCAAGAATACAAAAAGTCAAATGCAGATATTAATACAAAATATATTACTACAGTTTTTACTAAAGATAATATGGTAGTAAAAATAAATTTAATACCAGACATTAAATCTATATACATGAGTTTAGGTATTTGATAAAATATTTCTGCAATTGAAGAATATATAACAAAACCTAATATTGAAACTTTTATTAAATTTTTAATAAGTTCTACAGATGCCCTCATTGAAAACATCTTTTTTATCCCTGCAAAAATATTAAGTTTTGAAAATTTAAATTTTATATTTTCCCTTGAAATTAAAAATCTCGTTTGGGATCCTGTTAGTATAACGGAAGTTACCATTATAGAAATCATTAGTATTCCAACAGACCCAAAAACAGCAGTTGAAATATCTTTAAAAACTTGTGAAATAAATGAATTATTTATTTCTATTGTTGAACCTGAAAGTTCAATATATTTATAAATCGCATGCTTAATATATTTATAAATATGAGTAATCCAAATATTCAAAACTATAAATGAAATAGCTATAACACCAACTGTAACAACATCCTTGCTTTGAAAAACATTACCTTTTTTTCGTTCATCCCGCCTTTTCTTGGGGGATGCTTTTTCTGTTTTATCTTCACCAGCCATATTTATCCTTTATATTAGTTAACTATTTAAACTAAGTCATTAACAAACTCAAATTATTTCTTATATTATCAAACATAATAGTCATCATATTTTGCAAAAATGCTGAAAAAGTTGGTACTAATATTACCATTAAAAACATACCTACCATAAGTTTTAATTGAACATTTACAGAAAAAACCTGTATTTGAGGTATTGCTTTCATCAAAATTCCCATACCTGCTTCAATTATTATTTCAACTGCTATTATCGGAAGTGAAAGCTTAAGAGCATATGTTAAAATTTGACTCAGTAATTCAACCATGTTTAAAAACAAATCCGTTGGTATTAAAAAAACGCCTATTTTTATTAGTTTAAATGATGTAATAAAAATTTCAATTAAAGATAAATGTCCCTCTGCGCTAAAAAACAAAATCATGGTAAAAATATTTAAAAAGCTTCCTGAAATACCCATGGACATATTGCTGCTTGGATCATAAATCTGTGACATGGACATTCCTATTTGCATATCTATTATTTCCCCGGCAATTACAACTACTGAGAAAAACATACTAATTATGAATCCAATTAAATATCCTATAAACAATTCTTTTATTATAATTATTACATATTCTAAAACGGTATTTATTATTAAATCATTTTCAAGAGGCAGCATCCCATATACTGTAGCTGATAAAAGAACAGTAAGAGATGTTTTAAGTATGGCTGGAATACTATTTCTTCCAAATATGGGATTAAAAAATACACATCCGCTCATACGAGCTAAAATTAATAAAAAATAAGTAAAATCTCCATTAAACGTCATAACTACCTCTTTATGATACTACATTTCATTTATAATCAATAAATTTTTAGCATTAAATTGAAAATATAATAAATAAAATCTGACATGACTTCAGTCATCCATGGACCAAGCACTACTAATAAAATTGCTGTTACAATTAACTTAGGTACAAATGTTAGTGTTTGTTCATGTATTTGTGTAGCTGCCTGAAAAACAGATATAGTAAGACCTATTAACAAACTTGTAATTAATATTGGAGCACCAACTTTCATACCTGCTGACATTGCTGCTTGCATAACCTCTGCTATTTTAGCTGAATCCATAATTGCCTCCTTGATAAGGGACAGTTCTTAAAGTCCCTTAAGAATTTAAAAGTTAAATGTTGTAATCAAAGTTTTAAATAAAAGTGACCATCCATCAACTACAACAAACATCAACAATTTAAATGGCATAGAAATCATAACAGGTGGCAACATCATCATTCCCATTGACATTAATACGCTTGATACAATCATATCTATTATTAAAAATGGAATATACAAAAGAAATCCTATTATAAAAGCTCTTCTTAATTCACTTGTTATGAAAGACGGAACAACTATAACTAACGGGAGTTCTTGAATATTACGATTATTTTTTATTTCTTCATTTCTTGACATATCCATGAACATTTGTAATTCATCTTTTCCTGTTTGTTTTAACATAAATTCTTTCAAGGGAACTGCTGCTTTGTCAAAAAACTCCTGCTGTGTTATTTGCTCATTTTTATATGGTTCATAAGCTTCAGCATTTATGTCTTCTATTACAGGTGACATAATAAATAAAGTTAAAAATATTGCTATACCAACTAAAACTTGATTAGGTGGTGTTTGTTGAAGTCCAAGAGCATTTTTTAGTAATGACAGAACTATAATTATTCTTGTAAATGATGTCATCATTATTAATATGGATGGTAGCAGTGAAATAACAGTTAGAAGTGCTAAAATTTCTAAAGTATCTGCCGAATTACCATTAATATCCATGTTGACTGTTTCAGCAAAAGCATAGCTTTCATTTAAAGTTATAAAAAACAATAATGAAAATAATATTTTAATAATTTGTTTATAATTCTTATATTTCATGGTTATCATTTTTATCTTCATTGCCTTTCTTACTTAATGAATCCGATATCTTAGAAAATATTTTGCTAAAATCTAAATTCACATTTACATTTGGATTAATATTTTCTTTAATTTCATAATCAAATTCATTAAGCTCCTTTAAAATATTTATACTTTGGTCTGTAACACTTAATAAATAATATTTATTTGAAATTTCTGCTATAGCTAAATATTTGTTTTGTCCTAAAACTGCTTTATCTATTATATTAATGTATTTTGATTTTTGTATATTATTTGATTTTATAGCAAGCCATCTTGTACAGTAATAAGTAAAAAAAAGAACTAATACTATTCCTATTATTGAGATGATTACTGAAAAAATTTCCTTTATAACTATCACTTTATTACCCGATTATTCCTTGAACTGTTTTTAATACTCTATCACCTTTAAATGGCTTAACAATAAAATCTTTAGCACCACTTTTTATAGCATCAACTACCATTGACTCTTGTCCCATTGCGGAACACATAACCACATTAGCGTTAGGATCAAGCATTTTAATTTCTTTTAATGCTTCTAAACCATTTTTATTTGGCATAGTAATATCCATTATTACTAAATCAGGTTTTTCTTGTTTAAATTGTTGTACTGCAATTTCTCCATCAGCTGCTTCTATAATATTTTCATAACCATTCTTTTTTAAAGTATCCTTTAACATCATCCTCATAAAAGCTGCATCATCCACTAATAATATTTTCTTATCCATTTTATCCTCCAGTTATTTAATTAATAAATTTTTATAAATTATAATGTCATTCTTATAATTTCATCTTGTTTTAATATTTCAACTACCCTAACTCCAAAGTTATCATTAACAACAACTACTTCACCTTTTGCAATAAGTTGACCATTTACAACTATATCGACTAATGCACCTGCTTGCTTATCAAGTTCAATTATTGTTCCTTGTGCAAACTCAAGAATTTCTTTTATAAGTTTTTTAGTTTTTCCAATTTCTACACTAATTTCTAATGGTACTGATTTTATCAACTCTAAATTTTTAAGTTGTTCTCCATGAATTTCTTCTTCTTCATAATCATCAAAATTTTCATATTCCATTGGCTTTACACTAACAGGTATCTGTTCTTTTATTCTTTGCTTTAGTTGAGGTTTTTGTCTTTTTACAGGTGCTTCATCTTTATATTCTTTATAAACTTCCTGTTTTATTTGGCTATTATTTATTTCCTTTTTATTTTCATCGCCGTTTCCATTTATTATATAGTCAATACTTTCCTGTGAAACTTTTTCCTTATTATCAACTACATCATTTTCTTCTAAAAACATTCCTGTTCCTTTTAAAAACATAGATACAATTTCTCTTGATAAATCCAGGGTCATAACATTAATAAATTCACTTTGAACTGATCCTTCAATATTTAAGTCAAAACTTACTGTTACAATTACTTCACCCGGTTGAAAATATTTGCTTTTAAATTCTGTCTCATCTTCAATTTCATAAGCTCTTGGTGTAGATATATTTATTGTCTTACCAAGAAAATCTGCAAGTGCAGTTGCTGATGAACCCATCATTTGGTTCATAACTTCACATAATGCGCTTGTAGTTATTTCATCCATTTGAAATTCTTCATCAGGAATATCTTGTCCCATAAGAATTTCAACTATAGCTTTAGCATCGAATTTTTTTAATATCATTAAATTAATTCCATCTAAGCCTTCAACGTATTTTATTTCAACTCCAATTGCTGGCTCAAAATCTTCAAAGCTGAAATTGCCTGCATTAATAACTTTAACTTTAGGCACAGTAATTTCAACTCTTTTTCCCAACAAAGTAGATAGGGAAGTAGCTGATGAACCTAAGCTTATGTTCATTACTTCACCTATTACATCTCTTTCCATATCAGAAAAAATATTTTCAATAGTCATACTATCTCCTCGTATAATGTTTAATGTGTAATTTTACTAATTTTTATGACACCTTTATTTTTTTTAGTTCCCCATTTTCCTTCAAACCATTTTTCTCCATCTACATCTATATCAACATTTTGGTTAATTCCTTTATCAAGTATTATAACATCCCCTATTTGCATATTTAGAACATCTCCTAAAGAAGCTTGTGCTTTTCCTAATACCCCTGTAACATTGAGTTTAGATGCTTTAATAGAATGCATAATAGCTTCTTTTTGATTATCATAATTTTGATCTTTCTTTTTACTATTTTTTATAGATATTTTCTTAAATATTTCATCCAAAATATTTGAAGGAATACAAATAGTTATTTTACCAACTGAGTGATTTAACGTAACATTAAGAACCAATATAACCACAGTATCAGTATAATTAACTGATTGTATAAAACGTGGATTTGTTTCTATTTTAGAAAATACAGTTTTTATATCCGATGTACTTTCCCACGAAGTTCCCATTTGAGGTATTATTTGTTTAAATAAATTACTTAAAATTGTTAGTTCAATATCTGTAAACTCTCTTATATATTCATATTCTTGACCGCTACCACCTAAAAGTCTGTCTATAATTACAAATGATAAGGGCATGGATACTTCCATAAATATTTGATTGTCAGACAGAGTTTCGTCAGGGTATTTAACATTTATCATACTCATTAAAGCATAATCGCTGAGAGCATTATTATATTCATGAAATATGCTTTCTTCAACTTGCTCTATAGATATATCACAAGAAAGCCTAAGTATGGATGTTAAATGAGACGATAAAAACCTACAATAATTTTCATAAATCCCATTTAATAATTTTATTGTTTCTTTAGTTATTTTTTTAGGACTGCGAAAATCATATTCTTTAACTTTTTTTTCTTGAACATCTATTTCCTTTATGTCAATGTCACCATTGTTTAAATTGTTTAGAAGTTCATCTATTTGGCTTTGTGATAATATTTCTGCCATATATAACCTCATTCCATATTACTAATTTATATATTTGCTTTTTTTGTAATTTACATTTTTACTATCATTTAAATTATCTATGTTACTATTATCTTCACTTTTATTTTCATTTGTTTCTGTATTTTCTTGTTCATTTATTGTTTCATTTATTTTATTTGTATAGCTAACTGGGTAACCTTGTCTGCTTATAAATATTTCAACTCTTCTGTTTTTTGCTCTTCCTGAAGCCGTACTATTGTCGGCAATTGGGCTATATAAACCATATCCGATTGATAAATACTTTGCTGGACTTATAACTTTTTTCGATTCTAAATAATTTAATACTGCATTTGCTCTTTCAGTTGATAATGTCCTGTCTATATTAGAATTATCTCCTATAACCTCAGCAGTGTGGCCTGAAATTATCACTTCTTCAATATACTCATCAACCAATTTTAAACCACCTGCAAGAACATCTAATATTTTTTTACCACTTTCATTTAAGTTTTGACTATATCCCCCAAAAGTAATTTCATCTGAAAACCTTATAAAAACATATTCTTCAGTTTTACTAACTTCAGCACTGCCTTGCAAATTGTTTTTTTCAATATATTCTTTCAATGCTTCATATAATTTATCTATATCCTCTATATCTTGTTTTTCAACAGAGCTGTTACTACTTTCAGTTTGAGGTAATTCTTCTACAACTTCATCAACTTTTGAAAATGCCTCAACTATCATTGCATATTTTTGGGCATCTACAGTAGATATTGAATACAGCAAAATGAAAAATGTTAAAAGCAGCGTTACTAAATCGCTATATGTTTCCAACCAGCTTGCCCCACCAGAATCTTCCCGTCTTCTTTTCCTTCCCAATATATCACCTACTCATATTAAACTTCATTTGCTTGACTTTTATTTTTTCTTGATTTTGAACGCTTTTCTTTTTTACTTTGACCTTCAACTTCCATTCCTGTTTCTCTGTCCGTTTGAGCTAAATATGAATTTAATTTTTCTTTTATGTATTTCGGATTTTCACCTGATTGTATGGATAAAACACCTTCCATAATAAGCTCTTTAACTATCATTTCCTCATCATGTTTAGCCTTTAATCTGTTTGATATTGGTGCACATATCATATTTGCCAATGCAGAACCATAAAATGTAGTTACTAAAGCAACCGACATTCCTTTACCAAGTGCATCAGCTCCACCTGAAGGATCCATATTTGCAAGCATGTTTATTAGACCAATAAGAGTCCCCAACATACCAAAAGCTGGGCCAAATGCTCCACATTTGTCATATACATTCCAAGCCCTTGCATGTCTTACTTCTATTAAATCTATTTCATTTTCTATTTGTGCTCTTACTTTAGAGGGTTCAACAGCATCAACAATAAGCATTACACAATATTTTAAAAAATCATCCTGTAATTCTAAATTGTTTATTTTTTCTTCAAGCGCTAATAAACCTTTTAATCTAGCTTCTTTACCAAGATCAACAATTGAATCAATGTAAATATTTAGATTTAATTTTTCTTTTTTAAGTAAAACTTTTATGTGTTTTGAAATTGATTTTAAATCTTTCATTGGTACGGACATAACTGTAGCTGATAAGGATCCTCCAAATGTAATAAAAATACTTGGAATATCAATAAAACTTTTCATTACTTGTGCAGTGCTGGATCCACCACTAACCATACCGTAAATAACTAATATAAAGGCCGCTATAAAACCTATAATAAATGATAAATTCATTTCATCCCCCTTTTATTCTACTGTTATACCTTTGTATATTATTTGATTATAATTAATTATCTTATTTATAACTTCATTTTTAGTATCTTTAATTAAAAAATATTTTCCTGTTGTCAAAGTTATTTTAGTTTCAGGAATAAACTCTATTTTTTCTATTAAGTTTGAGTTAAGTATAAATTCTTCACCGCTTAAACTTTTGACTTCAATCATAATCCCTCCACTTTTTATTTTATAAAAATATTAATCATAATCTAAAATAATTCAATTTTTGATCATGGTTAATATTTTTATAAAGTTCGGATCTTATAAACTAATGTAAAGATCCGAACTATCTAATCCCTATCTTTTTAAATTAACGAGTTCTTGAAGCATTTCATCAGCTACTGATATTATTTTAGAATTTGCTTGGAATCCTCTTTGAGTAATTATCATATCAGAAAATTCTTTTGCTAAATCTACATTTGACATTTCAAGACCACCTGTAACTAAAGCACCGGTACTTTTTGTGCCTGGTATTTCATACGTCGGTGTTCCTGAATTATTACCTTCTGAGTAATATGAATTGCCTTCTGCTACTAAAGCATCAGGATTAGGTACTGATACTACAGGTATTAGACCAATTGTCACAATTTTATCAGTATTTTTATCAATTGCACTAATTGAACCATCGTTATTTATTGTTATATTTTTATAATCATCAAAATTATTTATAGTTATAGCCCCATATTTTGTAACATCAGTTACAGCATTTGCTAAAGAAGATGTATCTATAGCCCCAGACGCATTGGTTTTAATTGAATTATCACCATCATTATCCCATCCTATTACTTTTGACCCATTTACATCAACTAAATTTCCTTGTGAATCAAAATTCAATGCTCCTAATCTTGTGTACATTTTTTCTCCGCTTGCGTTTTGAATTGCAAAATATCCTTCACCGCTAATATATAAATCTGTAGCTTTATCAGTGGGTGAATAGCCGGCAATAGTATTAATAGTATCAATTGATCCGATTTTAGATCCATAACCTACCTGGGATGCATTTGTACCTCCCATATTACCACTGCCTTCGCTAGGTGAGCTTGTAGTTTGGTAAAAAAGATCTCTAAAAGTTGTTCTTTGTGATTTATATCCGCTTGTATTAACATTTGCAATATTGTTGCCTATAACATCCATTTTTACCTGGTGGTTTCTTAAACCTGAAACTCCAGAATATATTGATTTCATCATAATTTTTTCTCCTTTTTTTTACTTCGCTGTTTAGTCTTTCAAAAAATCCAGGCTTTAGCTCCCTTAAAAGGACCAGCTATTTTATTACAGCTCCATCGATATTTGTAAATATGTTTTCTTTTAATTCTGATTGATTAACTGCTGTTATAACTTTATTGTTTTTTGTAGAAAGTATAAATGCTGCATTATCAATCATTACAAGCACATTGTTTAACCCCTTGCTTTTTGCTTGTTCTGCTGCTTCATTTAACTTTTGAGTAACATCTTCACCTATGTCTATATTTCTTTCTTCAATTCTTTCATTGGCATGTTTTGAAAATGTAACTTCATTGCTTTTTAACTTTTCATTAATTATATCTTTGAAGTTTTGATTTGTTTTTGTTTCTTTTTCTTTAACAGGGTTAGAATAAAGATTATTATTTATATTGCTTAAACTTCTTAAGAAGTTAATATCTGTCATTTACTCACCAACATTCAATATTAAATTTCAGTTTCTTCTTTTATTTCATTATTTAATTTTTCTATAACTAAATTCTCTGACCTAATTTCTTTTACATCAGCCATACTAAATAATTTATCATTAACATATAAATTTACTTTACCGCTACTAATAGTAACTTTTTCTACTATGCCTTCTTCATTTACAAGAATTCCTTTATTATCATAGGTTGATAAAAGTACATTTTTACCAATTAATGATGTTGCTTGTCCTTGTGCTGCTACATTTGCTAAATCTGTCATAGCCTGTAATGATGAAAATTGGGCTAATTGAGAAACATATTCTGTATTATCCAAAGGATTCATAGCATCTTGATTAGACATTTGAGCTACTAATAAAGATAAAAAATCATTCATATCAAGAGATGTATTTTCTTTTTGTACCTTTAAATTATTTGTATTGCTTAAGTTACTTATATTGCTTGTGTTATAACCTTTATTGTAAGCATTTATTTCCACTATCCCAACTCCTAACTTAATCCATTAATTAATTTTTCAAATACCCCACTTTTTTCTTCATCATCAGCGAATTTATTATCATAGAAATATTTATTTCTTTGTTGTTTTTGGTTTTGATAATTTTGATCATTATTTTCATTGGCCTGATTATAATTAAAATGTTTATCATTATGACTTATTTCACTTTTGAAAATTACTTCAACAGGTTTTTCACTGTTACTTTTTAATGTAGAAATTAAATCGCTGACAGATGAATTAAGTATTTTATTTGTTTCTTCATTAAATGTAGTTATTTCTAATTTTAAACTATCTTCCCCAAAAGACATTTTTATATCTATTTTACCGAGATTTTCTGGGTCTAATTGCATAGTTATTTGAGAAGTTTTTTCATTATACATTAAATTAACTTTATCTTTTACTTGCGTTGTTACAGCAGAGTTTAATTTATTAGATTCATCGGTAATTTCAATTACTTCATCAAAACTATTTATATTAGTGCTGTTGTTGTTTAGTGGTGAATTAGTTTCATTTTCTACTATTTTACTCTTATCAAAATATTCACTAAAATCATCTGTTTTTAAAGATAAATTCTCTTTTATTTCAAATAAATTTTTAATTGAAGATAAATTTAAGTCTGAAGATATATCACTATTATTTATTAATATATTTGTTGAATCTTGAACATTATTAATAGCAGTATTTTGTTTTTTATATGTAGTTAAGTTATTTTCATTTAACAAAGTTTTTAGTTTTGTATCAAAATTACTATCATCAACCATGATTATCATATTAGTTTTTTGAAAATCTATATAATTTATTAGCTCGTTTTCTGAATTTATTTTGTTTTGGTTATTATCAGAAAAATTTATACTATTAAATTTAAGATTATTTAAATTCAAATCATTTCTTAAAACAGTTTCCTGAACATTTGATTTAAAATCTCTTGTTTCTGTAAGTGTTTTTGTTGTATTTGAATTAGGTTTATTTGTATTAATAAATTCAATCTTAGATTCATTTTGCAAATTTATAACATCTGATTTTAAATTTTTAATATCATTTATTTGATTGTTATTTAATAAAAACAAATTAACTGCATTACTTATTTCAACGATGTCATTGTGATTTTTAGTATCAACATCTTCTTCATTATTTAAATTTGAACTTCTAATACCTTCATTAATTGTTTTAGTTTGAAAATCTCCATTCGTTATTAACCTAATAGCATTTTGAAGAATATTATTAGCATTTAAGTCAGTGCTTGTATTATTTTCTTTTTTATCTATATTTGAATTAAGTGAAGATAACAAATTTAAAAAAGAAGATTTTTTACCATCATTGATTTTAGAATTATTTAAATCAGCTGAAATAACATTATTTTGAATAACATTACTTGAGGGCATACTAATATTTATCATTTTTGTCACCTCCTTTCAAATTTAATAGTGTTATGCATTATTTAAGTAAAATCTCTATTAAAAAACAAATTGTTGTTGCATACTTTTATTTGATACAAATTCTTCTATAAATATTTCTTCACTTTTAGTTACTAAGGCGTTGTATTTTTCAAATTCTTTATCTCTCAGCTTTTCAAGACTTGAAATTTCTTTATTAACACTTATAATTTCATTTCTTTTTTCTTCTATTTTTTTATTAATGATTTGTTTATCTTCCTGTTTGTTTTCTATCTTTTTCAAAATACTTCCCATTAACATTTTAAAATAAGTAATTTCCCCCACTGTAATGCAAACAGACGATTTTTTAATAAATTCTTCATCCATTAAAATATATTTATTATTTAAATTTTTAATGTCCATATCTAAATTAATTAATTGATGATTCAAATTTGATAATTCAAACTTTAAGTTATCTAAAATTTGTTCTTTAATTTCTAATATTTTTTGTAGCGAAAAATTGAATTTCTTCATTACATATCTCCTGATTATAATCTACTGAATTATTTGTTCCATCATTTTCACTGTATCTTCATATATAAAACTTTCATTTACTTCTTGCGTTAGAAATTTATTTACTTTATCTATTTTTATTATTGCTTCATCTAGCGGAGGGTTAGTTCCTTTTTTATATGCACCTATTGAAATTAAATCATAATTAGCATAATACACCGATAAAATATCTCTTAATTTTTTAGCAGTTTTGTTATGATGGTTTGATGCAATGTCATTCATGAGACGAGAAATACTTGCATTTATATCAATAGCCGGATAATGATTAGAATTTGCGAGCTTTCTTGTGAGAACTATATGACCATCAACTATTCCTCTTACCGTATCAGATATTGGCTCATTAGTATCATCGCCTTCGACCAAAACCGTATATATTCCAGTGATTGAACCTGTATTAAAATTCCCACTTCTTTCTAAAAGTTTTGGAAGCTCAGCGTAAATGGATGGAGTATATCCTCTTGATACAGGAGGTTCGCCTGTTGCAAGACCAATTTCCCTTTGTGCCATTGCAAAACGTGTAAGCGAATCCATCATTAAAAGAACATCTTTACCTTGGTCTTTAAAATACTCAGCTATAGTTGTTGCTACAAGTGAACATTTAACCCTCATCATAGCAGGCTGATCCGAAGTTGCTACAACTAATATAGAACGTTTTAAACCTTCTTCTCCCAAATCTTTTTCTATAAATTCTCTTACTTCTCTGCCTCTTTCACCAACAAGAGCTATAACATTTATATCAGCTTTAACATTTTTTGCAACCATACCTAATAGTGTACTTTTACCTACACCGCTCCCTGCAAAAATTCCCATACGTTGACCTTTTCCAATAGTTAACAGACCGTCAATGGCTTTTATACCAAAACTCAATGTGTTATTTATTCTTGGCCTAGTCAGAGGATTGATATATTCATTGTCAACATAGCAATATTCGTTTGTTTTAAATTCACCACCATCATCCATTGGTTGTCCTACTGCATTAACTATTCTTCCAATTAAAAAATCTCCAACAGGTACTTTTAATTTATTTTTAGTTGAAATAACTGTATTTCCAAGACCTATACCTTTAATATCCTCATAGGGCATCAAAAGTACCCTTCCATCATTAAAACCAACTACTTCAGCAGAAATTTGACTATTAGAATCAGTTTTTATAGTGCAAACTTCACCAATAGTATATTTACATCCTGTAGCTTCAATCATCATGCCTGATATTCTTTTTACTTTTCCTATGTATGTGCAGAAATCTTCTCTTCCCAAAGCTTCTCTTAATTTATTAAGTTCCATGCTATCTCCTGCTAATTTAACACTATATCTCTTAAGTTTTTTAACTGAGTGTTTATACTTGCATCAACTATATTATCAGGAGTTTCGATTATTAAACTGCCTTCATCTAATTCTTTTAAGCTTTCAATTTTAATATCTTTTGCTATTTTTTTAATTTCATTTATTAAAGACCTATCAGCTACTATATGTTTAGCAGCATCTTTATCCGAAATATAAATTTTTACCCATTCAACATTTTTATAATCTCTAATTAAATTTAATATAACATTAGTTATATCATTATCATTAGGGTCAAATTTTTTCTTAATAATCTTTTCTGCTATATCAATTGATAATTTAGCTAAATCATCTTTATATTTAGAAATTATATTTTGTTTATCTTTTTCTATACTTTCAAGCATTTCATTTAGTTCTTTAATTTTATTTTCATTTTGTTTTGTCAGTTCTTCTGAAACTTTTAAATATGCTTCTTTATAACCATCTTCAAAACCTTTATTTTTCCCTATTTCAAATCCAGCATTGTAACCATCTTCATAACCCTTACTTTTAAGTTCTGTTATTTCTGATAGAGAATTTCGTTTTGCTGAATTAATAATTTTTATAGCTTCATCATTAGCTTCTTTTATTATTATTTCTCTTTGATTATATATTTCATATAACTCTTCTTTAGATGTTCTTTGTAAATTTATTTGATTTAATTTATTAGAATCTACATTTTTTATTTTATCGCTAATTTTATCATAAAATATATAATTAGCTTTTATTATATTAGACAATTATATCATCCTTTCCGCCTTTAGATATTACTAACTGTCCTTCATCTTCTAAGCGTCTTATTACTGAAACTATTCTTTGCTGAGCTTCTTCTACATCTCTTAACCTTATATTATGAGTGTATTCTAATTCAGATTTTATTGTTTCAGCCATTTTTGTAGACATATTTGTAAACAATACTTCCGATACTTCTTTGTTCGAACCTTTAATAGCATATACTAAATCTTTACTATCCACTTCACGTAAAAATCTTTGAATACTCATAGAATCCATAATTACAATATCCTCAAATACGAACATTCTCATTCTAATTTCATCTGCAAGTTTTACATCTTTTTTGCTTAATTCATCAAATATATATTTTTCATTTGATCTATCCATGTTATTCATAATATCTGCTATATAGTTGACACCGCCTATTTCTGTAAAATCAACTGAAACAATTGAATTAAATTTCTTTTCTAATTCTTCTTCAACTTGCTTAATTATTTCTGGTGATGTTCTATCCATTTTAGCAATTCTCTCAACTACAACTATACGTTTTTCTTTTGGTAGTTCAGCAATAATTGCAGAAGCCTGGTCCGCCCTTGCATATGACAGTATTAAAGCAATAGTTTGGGGATGTTCATTTTGTATTAAAGTTAAAAGATTTTTGTAATCTGATTTTCTAATAAATTCAAATGCTTTAGTTTTATTAGAAACGGTTACTTTTTCAATAAGAATTGCTGCTGTTTGTGCTCCGAAAGCTTTTTCTAAAACATTTTTAGCATATTCCATTCCACCTTCAGTAATAACTTTTTGAGTTACACAAAGGTCATAAAAATCTTTTAATGTATCTTCCATCATGTCAGGACTTAACTTTTGCAATCTTGCTATTTCATAAGTAAGATTCTCTATTTCATCTTCTCTTAGAAATTTATATATTTTTGATGCATCATCTGCACCAAGAGAAATAATTATAGCTGCAGCTTTTTGTTTAGAAGTTAATTTGCTATTTGCCATATTAATCATCATCTCCCTTAATTAATGTTCTTATAAGCTGTGCTGCAATTTCTGGATTCTGTCTTGTAAATTCCTTTAGTTGATTTTTAAGCACCTGTTCTTCAGTTTCATGTAATACTATTTCATCATGTACATCTTTCCATGAGTAGTCATCGGGTTTATTACCTTTGTTGCTATCATTACTTTTACCTTTATTTTCTGCTAATAAAGCACCTTGTTTTTTCTTTCTTTTATTGCTAACTAAAACACTTATTATAAAACTTAATATAGCTGCAATACCTAATGCTATTCCGCCATATATTAAAATTTGTCTCAATTTATTATTATCTGATTCCATTGGGTCCTGTACAGCTACTGGAGAACCTTCTGGATTTTCTGAATCATAGAAAGTCATATTTTGAAGTGCAATTTTATTTTTATCTACACCTGCAGCATTTGCAACTAATTCTTTTACATTATTTTTTTCTTCATCCGACATACCTTGTTTATTTATTACTACTGCTACAGTTAAGTTTTCAACACTTCCTGGATTATGTTCAACTTGTTCTTTTAACTGACTAACTAAATAATTAATGGTATTTGAATCTTTTACATAAATATCATCGCCCTTAACTGTAACTCCTGGATAAGTCGAAACTTCAGCATTCGTCTCAGCACCAATAATCCCACCAACTGCGTCTTCTGGTCCTGTTACTTCTTTATCTGTTTGTGATTCGCTTATAACACCTGTATTTGTTTTCTCTTCTGGGATATATTTAAGCATTTCGCTTATTTTTTTATCAAAATTTATTGTGCTTTTTGCGGATACTTGAACATTATCAGGTCCATACATAGTTATTAAAAATGTTTTTACACGTTCTTCAATTTCTTGTTCAAATTCTTTTTCAACTTGTAGTTTTAATTTAATTGCATCAGTTTTCAACATGTCATCACTTGCAGCTAAACTATTTCCATTTGAATCTATAATTGCAATATTCTCTTCTTTTAATCCTTCAACACTCTTTGCAACAAGCTGAACTATTCCACTTGTTTGTGAAGGAGTTATAGATGCTCCTGCTCTTAAATTTAATTTGATGCTCGCAGATGCTTCTTCTTGCGCAGTTTCCCATGCAAATGATTTTTCTTCCGGTACATTAATTGTCACTAAAACATCTTCAATTCCATCTATTGTTTTTATAGAATCTTGCATTCTCTCTTGAAGTTGAAAAACTTCATACTTTCTCTTTTCATAATCAGTAGTCATAAAATCAATATTTTGAGTGAATAAATCATAATTAGATCCTGAACGAGGGTGTCCAGCTTGTGCAAGTTGCATTCTAAGAGTGCTTTCTTGCTCCTCAGGTATTAAAATTGTACCGTCTTTTTCATATTTATAATCAACATTATTTTCTTGAAGTTGCTGCATTACTTCAACAGTTTCTTCTTCATTGATGTCTTTAAATAAAACCACATAAGATTTATTATTTAAAATGAATGTTATTATCAATGCAACAATAACTAAACCTACTAAACCGCCAATGAGAAGTTTTTTTGTTTTTTGGCTTAAATTACCCCAAAAATCAGTTATATTTTTTAATATATTCTTAATTTGATCATTCATTTAAATCTCCTAAACGGTTTAAAATTCATAAAAAACTATTATACATTTATACGAAGAATTTCATTGTAAGCATCTAAAGCTTTATTTCTCAATTGCAAGAGTAAATCTAAAGACAACTCCGATTTTTGTGTATTAATCATTAAATTATGTAAATCGTCACTTTCGCCAGTTGTTAATTTATATATATCTTCATCAACTTTGTTTTCAGCCTGAACGTAATCATTTACTGCATTTTCAAAAATAGATTTAAATGATAAATTATTTTCATTTTTACTATCTACTTTATTTAAAATATTTAATTTACTTAATCCATTTATTCCGTTAATTGATTGTGACATTATTACCTCCCTATTTCTAATGCTTTTACAGCCATTTGTTTTGCTGTGTTTAAAGCAGTAATATTTGCTTGATATGCTCTATAAGCTTCCATCATGTCCACTGTTTCTTTTAATGTATCTACATTTGGCATTCTAACATAACCATTATCATCACTATCAGGATGTTCCGGGTCATATACAAGCTTAAATTCGCTTTCATCATCCATGATTTGTGATACTTCTACTCCACCACTAATTTCATGCTCTTTTAAATTATTAATTAAAATCTCTTTAAAGTTACTTTGACCTTTAGATGTAAATACAACCATTTTTCTTTTGTAAGGTCCACCGCTCTCTGTCCGTGTAGTATCTATATTAGCTATATTTTCAGATATAATATCCATACGAAACCTCTGAGCAGTAAGTCCAGAAGCACTAATATTTAATGAATCTAACATGCAAAGCCTCCTTTATTTTTTTCCTTCAGAAATAACAGATCTAAGTTTTGAAAAATATGAGTTTAATTCTGTTATTGTGTACATATATTGTATCTGTGTTTTTGCTAAATTAAGATTTTCTTTTTCTAAATCTACATTATTTCCGTCTAAACGCAGAGTTTGATTATCGTTTTCACCTATAATTATATCACTGAGATCTATTTGCTCATCTATTTCATAACTTTTCAAATTACCATCAGAAATAGATTTAATTTTGCTCTTAATTTGACTTTCAAAATCTACAAACTTGCTTTTATAATCTGGGGTTGAATAATTTGCTATGTTATCCATAGTTATTTGTTGTCTAAGCCACAAACCGTCTAAACTTTTATTTAACAAACTAAAATTCATTGTATCCTCCATTTTTTTGAACAAAAATAACCATATATTACATATGGTTGCTTTCCTCTATTAGATAGACAAAAATATATTTATATAAAATTAAAAATATATAATTTATTACAATCATATTTCGGGAACTGGCAACCATAGAAAAATTCTTTAGGCCCTATAGCTTTGTGTCACCACCTTTCGATGGCTTTACTATTTTCTATATAATTAATATCAACGTACTTTTCTAAGCTTTTTTGATTATATAACAAAAAAAAACAAAAGTAAAGTATATTCGACAAATTATGTCAAAATTTACGTTATTTTTGTAATTTTTTACATGCATATTTTTTATGCATATCCCTTTATATATATTGCGAAATTTAGAATCTATTTAATTAAATATTAATACAAATATCTAAAAAAATAAATGTATTAATAAATGTATATATTTAATATTATATTTATTTTAAAAAAATTTAATTATATGTTTTGCAAAAAATTTATATTAATTTATCAATTGGTTTATAATTCGGATTAGCACTTTCTGGTACATAAATTGGATCACCTAAATATTTAATTTCAATTCTTGGGTATTCTTTAATTATAAATTCTATAGTACCAGGTACAAACGTAAATTGTAGGTTACTTCCATTTAAATCAAAATTTAATTTATCAAAATCAAAATTCAAAGAAATGTCTTGTGGTTCCCAAGCGCTAAAATTAAAATTAACTTCGCTTTCAAATTTTTTAAATGCAATTTTTGAAGTTGTACTATTTAATTTAATATCCAACTTAATATTGCCTTTATCTGCATAACTTGAAGAAACTTCATAGGTAGCGCCTTTACTAAGATGAGAAAAGTTTTTTACATTAAAATTTACATCGTTATTTACATGAAAATTATCTATATCAACTCTATCTATTGTTAATTTAGCTGGTTCCATTTTCAATTCGTAAACATTATCATTTTGTATTACTTCAGCTAAGACATTTACATTTTCAATTTCATAATGTGCATTATTTATTTTATATTCGATTGACATAGGTATGCTTTTCATTTCTAAAAGCGGTTTTATCATATGCACTCTCCTAAAAAATTTATTTCATAAAGTCTATAAAACTATTTTGTAATATTTTATTTCCCATTGCTAAAGCGGAATTATAAGAATATTCCTGCATTTTAAAATCCATTATTGCTTCTGCTGGGTCAACATACTCAACATTTGATATTTTTTCATTTAAATTAAATTTATAATCTTCATTACGAGTTTTTAGAAAGTCTAAATAATTAGCTTTTGAACCTATATCAGTTATGGCAACTATTACTTGTGATTTTTGTTTTTCAAAAGCTTTAATATATTTACTTGAATCATCATTTGAAAAATCTGTTTTCCTAAGTTCTTCTTTTATTTTTCCTATTAAAGAGTAAATATTATTAGGTACACCATTTGCAGTGCCATCATCAGTACCAAATCCCATAAATTTAATTCCTGCCATAGACATATCAAAAACAGTGTCTTTATTTAAACTACTATTATTAAATGTCATACCTAAACCTAAATCTATGTTAATGGTTTCTTTTGACAACTTTTGAAGTTTTGTTAATTCTGTTGAATCATTTACATTTACTCCTTTAAAAAGTAAATTTCCGTCTTTATCCACAGAAAAAGGAAGTTCATTTTTACTTGTTCCTCCAAAAACGTATCTATCTTCAAACTTAGCATTTAACGCTGCTAAAATAGAATCTTGTAATGTATCCATTTCAGTTGCAATAATTTCCCTATCATCAGCTGTCATAGTTCCATTAACACCTTGCAAATATGAAGTATATACCCTTTGTAAACTATTATTAATATCAGTAAGATTACTTTCAGCTACTGTTAAAAACGAATCCACACTGCTTATATTAGTGTCATACATTTCAGTACTTTTAAATTCACGTCTCAATTTATACGCCTTAATTGCGCTTACTGTATCCTCAGATGCTTTAAAAAATTTCCTGCCAGATGATACTTTTTCATTGAGATAATTCATTTTATTTGCAGAATTATCAAGATTTTTTAAATAATTATTTTTCATCATTCCCGTGGTAATTCTCATATTTCCTCCTATACTCCCATACGATTTATAAGAGTATCAAGCATTTCATCCAATGTAGTCATAAGCCTGGCTGCAGCATTATATGATTTTTGATAAGTCAATAAGTTTACACCTTCTTCATCTAAATCAACTGATGACATGCTATTCCTTTGATAATCAATTTCATATTGTGTTTGAGCATAAGTATCATAAGAATTCTTAACATCTTCTATTTCCAAACTTAATCTTGTTGATGTAAATGAAAAAAACTCCTGCATTGTACCTTTAAATAAGACCTTATCATCATTAACGTCAGTTGTATTTTTATCAAATTTAAATTCCATAGTTCCTGAACCAGATTGAAATAATGATATCATTTTTAATATATTATCCGTAGCACCTGAATCATCACCAGCAACATTAGGCATTTTAGTATTTGTTATGTAAGATGAACTTGCATTTGCCCAAGCATCGGATATTTTAATATTTTCAGCAGTAATTTTAACAGTTTTATCCGTACTTCTCGGTTCAAATAGCGGTCTATCTGAATAAGTATAATTACCATCTACATCAAGAATATAATTGCCTGTTCCATCTTTGCTTAAATATTTGTTTGCTTCATTCATTTCTTCTGCAAATTTATTAGCTAAAGTATTAAGCATGTTTTCATAATATAAAACACCCTTATTATCAAATTTGCCTGTTAAATCAAATTCACCATTACCGTTTAAAAAACTTAGGTATCCGCCTAATTGACCTATTTTAATAACATCTGTTAAATCTGAGTTAACTGCTGTACTGTCTATTGACTTTTCTAAATTAATACCAACCCCATAATTATTTCCTGTTGTAACACTCAAAGATGCAAATTCATCATCATCCACAAGTTTTATACCCGTACCACTTAAATTTATAGATAACAAATCCACACTTCTACCACCACCTATTGGTTGAGGTGTTAATTTTATATCTATACTTATATATGATGAAAGCTCATCAATTAACATATTTCTTTCATCATTTAATTCTAAAGCATCATTACCACTAATATTATTTTCTTTAATTTGTTTATTTAAAACTGATATATTTTCAAGAAGCTGATTAGTCTTTTCCATTGCACCATCTTTAAGATATGTTAACTGTTGACTTTCTATAGTATTTATTTGTTTAGCATAATCATTTAACATCTGACAAAGCATGGATGCTGATGTTCGTACAACCCCTTCAATAACAGGATCGGATGGACTTGATGTCAGAGATTGAAGCTGTTCAATTAAATCTGAGAATTGTGCATCCAATCCTTCAGTACTTATTTCATCAAAAACATATTCTAAATCGTTTAATGCTTCAAGTTGTACATTTTCGCTACCTACTTTTGCAGATTCAGTTCTATATCGCAAATCAAGAAAAGCATCCCTATATTGAGTTATACCTGAAGCTCGAACACCTTGTCCTATAACTACACCATCAGTTCCAAACTTTATATTACTGTTTGAGAAAGATACAGAATTTATATCTAAACTTTGCCTTGTATAGCCATTAGTATTAACATTTGAAATATTTTGTCCAACAATATCTAAAGCGTTCTGATTAACTCTCAAAGCACTGCTGGCAGTTTTATATCCTAAAAAGGTAGACCTGAGCATAATTTATCTCCAAACTATAAATATATTTAAATTTTCTTAGATAGTACATTACTTTTTATGTTGCTGTGTTTACTATTTTCTGAATATGTATTTTCTTTTTGTCCAAGTTTAGACATAACGCTATTAATTCTATGTAATCTAATATCAATAATTGTTTTGCATTCGTGATTAATTTTTTTAAAATCTATCAATGCTTTATTTAATTTATCAAACTCTGACTTTAATTTTATTTTATTATCGCCATCATATAATTCAATTATTTCTTTTAGCGTTTTATCATTCACTTTCATACTTAAAGTTAATTTTTCTCTTTTTTGCTCAAGTCCTTTCATCTTTAAATAAAAAACTTGCTCTTTCGAAATAACTTCATTTAGTTTATCCATATCATTTTTTACAGAAGCATCATATTTTTCATATTCTAATTTTACAGCATTTTCATAAATTTCAGTATATTCAATTAATAAAGCATATAAAGCATTATTTGATTCCATTTTAACCTTCTTTATTTAATCTAAAAGTTTATTAATTATTTTCTCTACATCAATATTATAAACATTGTTTTTTATTTGTTCTTTTATTTTATTAATTTTCTCAGTACTTGCTTCTTTGCTTATTTCATCCACAATATCTTTTTTAATTTCATCTATATTATTTGACTTATTATTTGGTATAGTATTAACTTCATTTGCTTTATTTTTTCTTATTTCAATTACATCAAAGTTTTTGCTGCTTTTGACAGGTTCCTCGTTCTTCACTGGCTTTGTATTGCCATTGTTGTAATTTATATACTTATTATTTATATTATTTATTTTCATACGCTCGCCCCCTATCATGTATTATCATATATATTATTCATCGACGTTTAATAAAAAAAACTTAGTTATTTTAATTATTTATATTTCAGATGAATTCATTACTTTTTCTTCGTCTAAAATAAGTAATATTTCATTACTTTTTTCACTTTTAGCTACACCACTAACATATTTATCCTTACATATTTTTAGGATTTCTTCAGTTTCTTCAAAAGGTATTATATTATCAACTGACAAAACTTCATCCACTATAATTCCAACTGTACAATTTTCATTTTCTAAAACTACTATCATTTCTTTAGATTCACTTTGTTGAATTTTTGTTTTAAGTAAAATTTTTAAATCAATGAGCGGAATTACATTTCCCCTTAAATGAATAAGACCTTTAATATATTTAGGTACGTTTGGTACTTGAGTAATTTTTTCTGGCATTTTAACAATTGTATTTATAACTTTGCTATTGACTGTATACAAATTTTCTTTAATTTTAAAAATCAGCCATGGGAATTCTACTTCTTCAAATTCTTCAAATTGTTCCATTATATTTTCCATAATTCTCTCCCATATAATTAATATTATAAATACTGTTAAACACTACAAACCATTTCGAGTTCTTCTTCACTCAACATTTTTTGAGTATCTAATAATAAAGTAATTTTATCGTTAATTTTAGCAACACCAATTAAAAATTTATTTACGTATGTAGACCCCATTTTAGGTGGTTCGGAAATATTAGCTTTATCTATGTTTGTAACTTCATTTACTGCATCCACTATATAACCTATGAATGAATCTTGAATTTTAGTTACGATAATACATGTTTTATCGTTGTATGCTACTTCTTCTTTATGTAATCTTAATCTAACGTCAATAATTGGAATAATAGCACCTCTTAAATTAATTATTCCTTTTGCATAATCTGGGAATTCTGGAATCTGTGTTATTTCTTGTATACCAACTATTTGAACTACATCTTTAACAGCTATTCCGAACATTTGATTACAAATAAAAAACGTTAGATATTTATCTTTTAAAGTGTCTTCTTCAACTTCTTGATTTAAGTCATTTATATTAAAATTATTTTTCATAATTCACCTCAAATTATTATTTCATAATTTTAATCGTCACAATTTTATAAAAATTTAGGTATTTATTAAAAATAAATAAATTAAATTTAGTGCCTTGGCTTTTTTCTAACAGCAAGTACTGACTTTAAAACTGCTGTAGTAACTTGAATTCCTAATTCCTCAGAATTAGTTATTTTATTTTTTATTTCATCTTTTGTAGCAACAACATACATGGGTTTAAGACTATTTAAAGACAATGCAACAATATCTTCTTTGCAACGATCACATTTACAACAATTCATTTTTTTTAAAGTTGCATCAAGTTTCTCTAAAACAAGTTTTTCTGTTAAATTATAAAGTATTGCTTCATCTTTAATATTCCTACTTAAAGGGATTTCTTTATTTTGAAATATTGAATTCCCATTATCGTTAACAATTCCATTTATAGATAAAGATAAATCATCAAATGTATCTTCAGTTATTTCTTCATTATTTAATTGATCAACATTTTTTTTTAAAGTTGTAGGCATTATTTTTTTATACATAAGTTCTTTATCGAAAGTTTTTTTTGATTTAGCCATATTAAATCCCCCTCTCAATAAGCTCTTTAACTAAATTCATATAGTCTAAAGATGCAGCATTTTTAGGTGAATACTCGTGAATATTTTGTTGATTTGTTTGAGCTTCCATTACAACTACACTTGATCTAATAGTCGTTTTAAATATGCTTGTCTTTAATTCTTGTGCAATTAGTTCCGCAGTGCCTTTTATTTCTCTACTTAGTATGGTTCTTTTGTTATATTTAGTAAGTACAATTCCTTCAATTTTTAAATTTGGATTGCAATATTTTTTTACTCTTTCAATTGTTTCAGAAAGCTGTGCAATTCCCTGCAAGCTAAAAATATCAGCAAGCATTGGTATCATTATATAATCTGACGCCGTAAATGCATTTACAGTTAATATGCTAAGAGCAGGCGGTGTATCAATAAAAATATAATCATATTTTTCTTTTACTGAGCTTAGTGCTTCCTTAAGCAAAAACTCTCTTCCAGTTTGTGTAAATTCTAATTCTATTCCACTTAATAATATATTAGATGAAATTATATCAAAAGACATAGTTTTTTGTATTGAAAAAGAAGTTTTTGCTTCTCCTTTTAATATATCATATACAGTTGGGCAATCTTCAGTTTCAGCTCCAGCGCTAAAACTTAAATTTGATTGTGGATCTAAATCAACACACAATACTTTAAAACCTTTCTTTTTAAAACCTGCAGCAACAGCCCCTGTTGTTGTTGTTTTACCTACTCCGCCCTTTTGGTTTGATATCGAAATTACTTTTGCCATTTCAAGTAATACTCCTTTACTCTATTCTGTAAATTATCTAAACGAATTGTAACAAAAAAACATTATTATAACAATAGATTTATTCTTCCCTTCACACATTATTTAATAATATAGGAAAGCAGAACTTTAACTTTCCAATATCATTAAAAAAACTGCTATTAGGTAGCAATAAAAATAAATTTTTTTATTTATACCACAAGCAGCCATATTATAATATTTTTTTACAATTTAGTTTACCTATCATTAAAGCTTCCAACACAGCACCGCCTATTGAACACGCTTTATCAGAAATTGTATAACAATTTTTAATTTGTTCAACTCTAGGATCAATATCTCCAACTTTAAAACCATCGGTTACATATGTTCCATTTCTTATTATTCCTCTAATCAAACCATCTATTTTAGAATAAATATTTACTCCATTAACAACTGCTACTATATCACCTTTTTTAACTACTTCGCCAATTTCATGATTTGATGTAAAAATACCATCACATGGCGAATATAAAACTCTTTCAACTGTAAACCCGGCTATATTACCAGGCATACCTGTATTGTTTTCAGCCGAACCTTCGAATATTAATTTACCTAAATTATGGCCCCTATTGCTTTCTATAACAATATGAACATCTTTATTAGCTTCAAATCCAGGACCTATGCCAATAGTTATAGGTGCAAGATTCTTTTTCATACCAAGATTTTTCTTAGCCAAAATGGCATCTATTACAGCAATAGGCTTTATTATATCAATATACTTTCCATTTGCATCTACAATTAAAGGAACTAAATCTTTTTCCCAGCTTTTTAGTATTTCTTCTTCACTTTTTACTAAAACTGAAGTAATACCTTCTATTTCCATTTTACCATTAAAAACTGCTTCTGAAAAACATACAGTTCTTCTTATGGAAGTTGGATTTTCTGTTTCTAAAATTAAAACTCTAAAACCCGATCTATGTAACTTCTGAATAACACCTGATGCAATATCGCCACCACTTCTTACTATTGCAATGTCACCTCTCATTAAATCACCTTCATCTTTAATACTTTTTCATAATCTTCCATAGTATCTATGTCAATATTCTCATAGTCAGTTTGAATATGTACTTTAATTACTTTATTTATATGATTATTTATAACAGCTCTACCGCCTATATCGCCTTCTAAATTTAATAATTCCTCTTTTAAATTATGAGGAAATATTACTGGATTACCACTTTTTCCATTATAACAAGGAATTACGATTTTGTCAGGATTTTTATTAAATTCATCTATTAATGCTTTTATGGTACTTTCATTAATAAATGGTTGGTCAGCAACAAAAAACATGTACCCTTGCGAATACTTGGAATTAATTAATCCTAAATTTATAGAGGTACTTTGTCCTAAATAAGATTTTTCATTTTTAACTGTTTTAAATTCTAAACTTTCTGATTTCTGAATAATTTCTAAATCATTAGCAACAACAATAACTTCATTAAAACACTGGCATAATTTTATAGTTTCTAGGATAAATTCAAATATTTTTTTATTATTAATTTCCATATGAAGTTTACTTTTATTCATCCTTTTAGATAAACCAGATGCCATTACAATTGCGCTAATATTCATAAAATTCTCCTTTTGCTAAAGAACCATAACAGATTTTAAAATCAAGTTCTAAGACACTGATATTTTCCTTTAAATATTTTGCTAACTCATATGAGTTTTTAATTAGTTTATCATCATCTGCTTGATTAATAAACAAAAATTTTTCACCTTTAGAATTTTTAAATATACCTTCTTTATTTAATACAAGATTTTTTATAGCTTCATTATTTATATACTCAGTATTTCCAACAATATTCATAAATTCTTTATAACCATATATATTTTTTTCATCTATTTTTTTATTTAATGCTTGTATTGGTATGATTCCGATTGTTTTATTTGTTTTGTTAAGTATAGGTGGCTCATGCTTTTTCCAACCCTTAATAGGCAAATTTTTTGAACCATCAGATTCTATAATTATTACATCAAAAAAATTTTTAATATTTTCTAACTCTTCATCATCAATACCTATTAATTTATTATTTTGTAAGTCCATTGATTTTGAAATTACTGTTATTCCATTTTTTTTAATAAAATTGCTGTTAATAAAACAGTTTACATCCGAGTATAAATAATCATATTTTTCATTTGTTGGTTTGTAAATTTTTGTACTTGTAGTAACTAAGACATTAAAATTAATTTTTATTTCTTCAGCTATAGAAAACATTAATGTAGTTTTCCCACCCGAACCAACAATGGACAAAATATCATTTTTACTAATATTAAATATTTGGTTTAATTTTAATTTTTTTTTCATACTCACCTATTTTTATTAACAGCAAATTTAATTTTTATTTTATACTTTTTTATATTTTACACTTTTTATTTCTTTTTATCAATAGCTTCTCTTTCTGCTTTTTCTTCAGCTATTGTTTTCTTAGGAAGTATAATATTTAATAAAAATACAACTGTTGTAGCAAGAACTACTGGTGAACTTGCAAATACCATTTTAAACCAAGCTGGTAAATATTGAAGTCCAGCTGCTGGTATTTGAGTTATACCCATTCCTAAAGCAATTCCTAAACCAACAATAGTAGTATTTCTAACTGACATTTCATCCTGAACAATTAATTTCATACCTGTCATTGTAATTTGTGCAAATACTGAAATAGTAGCTCCACCAATTACTGCTTGTGGTATTGATGTCATTATAGCACCAAACTTTGGAATGAATCCAGCAATTAATATCATAAATGCAGTTAATCTTATTACATATCTACTAACAACTTTTGTCATTGCTACAATACCTACATTTTGGCTATATGTAGCAGTTGGTAATGCACCAATAAATGATCCTAAAACACTCACTAAACCATTTGCTTTAATACCACCTGAAATTTCATCATCAGTAGCTTCTCTGTCCATACCACCAACTGTTGTTCCTGATAAATCTCCTATTGCTTGAACTGAATTTACTACATACATAACGGCCATTGTGGCTACTGCTGATGGAACAAATTCTAATTTATAAGGCATAAATGCAGGAATTGTAACCCATGCTGCTTTACCTATAGAACTAAAATCTATTATACCTACCGCTAAACTTGCACCATAGCCAACAATTATACCTATTAATATTGCAGCAAGTTTTATATATCCTTTACCAAACATATTGCATGCTAAAACAACCACTAATGTTAGAACTGCAATTCCCCAATACTCTAAACCACCATATCTTGGGTCAGTTGCTTGAAATCCACCTGCCATATAATTAACGGCTACTCTGTAAAGGGAAAGTCCTATTGTAAATACAACTGTTCCAGCAACCATTGGTGGAAACAATTTTCTAATTTTTTTAATATAAATTCCAACTATAAAAGCTACAAGTCCACCTACTAATTGTGCACCAAATATTGCATTAATGCCAAATTCAAGTCCTATTGCTAATATTGTTGGTATGTATGCAAAACTTACTCCAATTACAACTGGGAGTTTTGCACCAACTTTTAATATTGGATATAATTGTAATAATGTAGAAATAGCTGCAATGAACATACTTGATTGAACAAGTTGTATTCTTTCAGCAGGTGACAAATTTAATGTATTAGATAAAACTAAAGCTGGTAATACATTACCAATTATCATTGCTAAAAGATGCTGAAGTGCCATTGGCATAGCTACTTTTAAACCTGGTTTTCCATCTATGTGGAATAATGAATCATTTATTGCTGTGTCTTTTTTCATTTTTATTGTTTCCTCCATATTCTTTTTAGATTAATTTTATAAACTGCACATGTATGCTTTGAACAATAAATTCCTTATATGATGTATAAAGTCTGTTCATAAAAAGATGACTTAAATGCTATTTTTATAAAATTAAAATACGCATCTGAAACTATTATAACTTTTTGATAAATTAAATTCATCCCCCCTTTTATTCTACTTTTACTGCATACCTACAAACAATTATATTAATTTAAAATATATATTTATTGCTTCTTATAAGAAGTTTGTAGCAAATTAATTATAAAAATTAATGCCCATGTCATATTCTTATAAGCTACTGATATAGGCATATAATTTTTAAGGATCCATATATTATTTACTTGGTTTAAGTTTACGATAATAAGTATTTTCTAATGGATAATTGTACCTAAACACTCCATCTTTTTTATAATAAGCATTTTGACATGCTGGTGCACCCATAACAACTACAATTTCACCAATACCTTTAGCGCCATATGCTACTTCACATTCATTTTTTTCAATTAAATGAATATCTATAGGTGGCATTTGATTAGCTTTAAAAATACCTAAAGTTCCAAGTTTAGCTTGTGGAACACCATCTTTTAATGGAAAATCCTCTGTTAATGCATAACCAAGTCCCATAGCTACTCCACCTTCAATTTGGCCTGTTATGGAAAGAGGATTTATTGCTCTCCCTACATCATGAGCAGCTACAACTTTAACAACCTTTCCTTCATTATCTATAACAAAAAGTTGCGTTGCATATCCATAAGCAATATGGCTTACTGGATTAGGTTTATCAGAACCTATTGGATCAGTTTTAAAATCAAATTCACCAAAATATTCTTTACCATTTAGTTGTTCTAGTGTTTTTCCTGAGTCTAAATCAGCTTTTAGTTGAAGTGCTGATTGACGTGCAGCTTCTCCTGCAAAAACAGTTTGACGAGATGCTGTTGTAGTGCCTGAATCAGGTGTATATTTTGTGTCAGGATGTTCTATAACTATTTTATCAGGATTTAAACCTGATGATTCACATACCATCTGTAATAAAATAGTTTGGATACCTTGACCAATTGCTCCTGCAGATGATCTTACATGAACTTTTCCATCAATTATTTTTAAATTACAACGGCCTGGATCAGGAATTCCTACTCCTATACCTGCATTTTTCATAGCTGATGCTATACCTACAAAATAATCCGGATCAGATTCATATTTTTCAAAATCTTCTTTTACCGCTTCTAAAGTTTCAGCCATACCTGTACCTTCATCTGCTAACTGTCCGTTAGGAAGTGTTTGACCAGGTCTTATTGCATTTTTATATCTCATTTCCCAACCAGAAACTCCAACTTTTTCAGCTAATTGATTTATTAAACATTCCACTACAGCAGCAGATTGAGTAACACCAAATCCTCTAAATGCTCCAGCAGGAGGATTATTTGTGTAATATGCATTTCCTTCAACATCAACATTTTGATAGTTATATGGACCTCCAATATGTGTACATGCTCTTTGAAGAACAGGTCCACCTAAAGAAGCATACGCTCCTGTATCAGAGGTAAGTCTTGCTTGTAAACCTTGAATTATACCATTTTCATCGCAGCCAATTTTACAATAAATATCCATTGCATGACGTTTTGGATGATAATTAATGCTTTCTTGACGAGAAAATGTAACTTTAACAGGTTTTTTTGTTAGAAACGCACAAAGAGCAGCTTGATGTTGCGCGCTCATATCTTCTTTACCTCCAAAACCTCCCCCAACTACAGCGCTTTGTATCCTTACTTTTTCCATTGGTATTCCAAGATATTCGCTTATTTCATGATATTCATCGTAAATACCTTGACCGCCTGTTATAACTTTTATTCCATCACCATCAGGTAAACCAATTGCAGATTCTGGCTCCATAAAAGCATGCTCTGTTGGTGGAACATGGAAATTACCTTCAACTATATATTTTGAATTGGAAAACGCAACATCAACATTGCCACGTTTAACTTCTTCATGATCAAGTAAATTATTTTCTGGTATTCTAAATTTTCCAAATTGCATAAAACCTTCACCATGAACTTGATGTGCATTAGGTTCCATAGCTTCTTGTGGACTTGTAACTGGTTTTAGCACTTCTACTTCTACTTCTACCGCTTTAACAGCTTCTTCTGCTTGTTCCATAGTCTCTGCAACAACCATTGCAATTGTATCACCGATACATTTTGTTTCTTCACCGATATCAATCATACCTGGCCAGTCTTTAGCTAAGTGACCTATATATCTGTTACCAGGAATATCTTTAGCTGTATATACAGCAACTACACCTGGCAAACTACAAGCTTTTTCAGTATTTATTGAAAGTACTTTTGCACGAGCATGTTTGCTAAATACATTTTTACCATAAAGCATTCCATCAAATTTATAATCATCTACATATTTTGCAGTACCTAATGTTTTAGGAACAGCGTCAACACGACATGTTCTTTCTCCTACTTTACCAGTTTGTTTTATTTCAGGCACTTCAGAATTTTCTCTTAACATTTTTGCAGCTAATAGTATACCGTCCTCTATTTTTGTGTATCCTGTACATCTACATATATTTGTTTTAATAGATTGTTTAACGTCATCTCTTGTAGGATTTGGATTATTATCAATTAGACATTTTCCACATATAAACATACCAGGAATACAAAATCCACATTGAACAGCCCCTGCTGTTGCAAAAGCATATGAAAACACATCTCTTTCCCTCTCAGTAAATCCTTCGATAGTTTGTATTTTCTTTCCTTCTAATTTTGAAAGCTTTTGAATACAAGCACGAGTAGTTTTTCCATCTATTATTACTGTACAAGTTCCGCATGCGCCTTCCTTACATCCATTTTTAACAGATGTTATTCCCAAGTCATCTCTTAAATAATCCATTAAATTCTTATCAATACCTACTTGGTAATCCTTGCTGTTTACATTTACTTTATACATTTGAAATCCTCTCTTTCATAAAAGAAATTTTTCTATTTTCAGATTTTCATCATTTTATAATAGTATTTAAAAATTTAACTTTAATCAAGTGTTAGCATTTCTTCGAAGAAAAATTCCATCACCTTTATTTGCAAGCAATTTTTCATTATCAACTAAAACATTTCCTCTTTGTATAGTAGTTTCAACTACATAACTTATTTCAAATCCTTCATAAGCAGAATAATCATTTGCGTTATGCCTGTTTTCAATTTTAATAGTTTCTTTTTTATTATTTACAATAATTAAATCTGCATCCATTCCAACTTGTATTGTACCCTTTTTAGGATATAAACCAAAAATTTTAGCAGGTTTAGTAGCTAATTTATCTATAAGATTATTTATTGAAATTCCTCTTTTAATTCCTTCTGTAAGTATTATTTCGATTCTTTCTTCTACACCAGGTGTTCCACCTGGTGTAAGTCTAAAATCATTTTTTCCATTTAATTTTTCTTTTAAAAAGAAAGGACAATGGTCAGTGGCAACTACATCCACATCATTATTTTCTATTGCCTTCCATAAAGCTTCCACATCTTCTGCTTTTCTTAATGGTGGAGCCATAATATATTTTAAACCACCCTTATTTTCTTTTTTATAATTTTCTTCTGTCAAAGTTAAATATTGCGTACATGTTTCACAATAAATATTTTTTACTCCTCTTTTCCTTGCAGAAATAATTTCATCAAGTCCTTTTTTAGTAGATACATGAACGAAATAAAGTTTTGGATATGCTGCCATTTCGCTTAAGTAAATCATTCTATTTATAGCTTCAGCTTCTGATGAATCAGGCCTTGAAAGAGCGTGATAAATAGGATCAGTTTTGCCTGACTCAGCATAATATTTACTTAAATATTTAATTGCTCCATCATTTTCTGCATGAACTGTAATAACTGCATTTAATTCTTTCGCTTTTATCAATACTTTTAAGATTTCTTCATCATTAAGTTTATTGTCGTAAGTCATATATATTTTATAACTCATTATGCCATCTTCAACTAAATCCTTCATTTCATTTAATATTGCATCGCTAACATATTGAAATACTCCATGAAAACTATAATCAACAACAGATTTTTTATCAGATAATTCATGATATTTGTTAATTTGGTGTTGAAGCGAACATCCCTTTGGACCGAAGGCTATATGGTCAACTATTGTTGTTGTTCCTCCAAATGCAGCCGCTACTGTACCTGTATAAAAATCATCTGCTACATTATATTTACCTAAGTCTAAGTCCATATGCGTGTGAACATCCACACCACCTGGCAAAATCAATTTACCTTTTACATCAATTATTTCATGATTACTATTAGATAAATCATTTCCTATTTCTTTTATTACTCCATTTTCAATTAAAATGTCAGCTATAAAACTTTCTTGATTGTTATTAATCGTACCATTTATTAATAAAGTACCCATAATTTCATCCTCGCATTTCGACTACCCCCACCTGTTGTTTCACCAACAGCTTGCACCGAATAATATATAGAATTAAAGGATACGATACCAGCTGCTAAACTATCAACATACCCTACTATTTCCTAACTAAAATAGCACAAAGCTTTAAAAAGCGAAGACTTTGGTGCTATTTTACTATTAATCATTAATTCCTCTGAAAACCAATTAAACTACAATCAAGATTTTAAATTTAAACTCTCGATTGTAGATCATTATTTTTTATTACATCAGTGGCCAAATTTCTTTTGTTCTTTCTCTTGATTGAGCCATGATTTCTTTAACATTAACTGTTAATATTTCTTTATTTTTCATTATAAACTTTCCGTTTATAATATTATCATTTACTATTCTTCCTGAAAATCCAAAAAGTGCATGACCAAACCAATTATCTTTGTTCATAGGAGTTAAAGGATCATAATCCAAAGTAATTATATCAGCATATGCGTTTTTTTCTATAACACCTAAATCATGATTATAATACTTTTTAAGAATTTTAGGGTTATTTTCAAATTGCATTTTTTTAGTTGCCATAAAACCAACCCCCGGTGTACACAACTGATGGTTTTGCAAAATATTAGCAACTTTCATAGATTCAAACATATCATTTGTATATGCATCCGTTCCTAAGCCAACTCTTAACCCTTGATTTAACATGGATACAACAGGAGGTGCTCCGACTGCATTATTCATGTTTGAAGCTGGATTATGAACAACGCTTGTGTCAGTTTCTTTTAATATTTCTATTTCACTTTGATTTGCATGAACTCCATGGACTGCGATAGTTTGTTCACCCAATATACCAAAATCAAAAAGTCTTTCAACGACTCTTTTGCCATACTTTCTTAATGAATCATATTCATCTTCAATACCCTCTGCAACATGAACGTGATACCCATTTGATATGCCCTCCATAGCTTCTTTAACTTTATACATTGTTTCATTGCATAATGTAAAAGATGCGTGTAAGCCAAAAAGTCCTTTTATTATATCATCTTTCTCATTTTTCTGGCATTCTTTTATAAAGTTAATATTTTCCTGTATTGCTTTTTTCGTAATATCTTTTCCATCCCTGTCTGAAACTTCATAGCAAAGAGATGTTCTAATACCTAATTGTTTAGCAGTTTCTGCAATAGTAAATAAACTGTCTGTTACTGAATTAGGACCAGAATGGTGATCTATTAACGTAGTAACACCATTTTGAATTGACTCTATATAAGTTGTGAAAGCATTAAGTTTTACATCTGTCAAAGTTAACTTTCTATCTAAACTCCACCACAAATTTTCAAGCACTGTAAAAAAGTCTGTAGTAGGTTTTGAAACAGACATTCCTCTTGCATAAGCACTGTATATATGACTGTGAGCACATATCATACCTGGCATTATTACTTTTCCTTTTACATCTATTACGTCCTCATCAGGATAGGAATTTTTTAAATGCTCAAAATTTCCATAAGCTTTAATTAAATTCCCTTTAATGAGTACTGCACCATTTTCTAAAAAATCATTAGATGAATTGTTAGTAATTAATATACCATTGCCTATAATCATTTTTTTCACTCCTCATTATTTAAGACTAATTCTTGTTCCTGTTTTTCCTGCTAAACCATCAGCAGCTTTTTCTAAAGATGTAATTAATGCACTACTTCCCTTTTTTGAACTAGCAAATTTAAGGGCTGCTTGAACTTTTGGAAGCATGGATCCTTCAGCAAATTCTTTATCAGCTATATATTTTTCTGCTGTTTCTGTAGTTAATTCTGATAACCACTCTTGTTCAGGAGTACCGAATTTTATCGCTACTTTTTCAACTGCTGTTAAAACAACAAAGCTGTCAGCATCTATTTTTTCTGCTAATAAACTACTTGCAAAATCTTTATCTATAACTGCTCCAACACCTTTTAGATGATTTCCTTCTCTAATAACAGGTATGCCACCACCACCACAAGCTATAACTATTTCACCAACTTCAAGAAGTGCTTTTATTGTATCGATTTCAACTATATCCTGTGGTTTTGGAGATGCTACTACTCTTCTATATCCACGGCCAGAATCTTCTATAATAATCATTCCTCTTGCACGACCAGCTTCTGCTTCTTCTAAAGTCATGAAAGGTCCTATTGGCTTTGTCGGTCTATCAAATGCTGGATCATTTTCATCAACAACAACTTGAGTTATAATTGATGTTACAGATTTATTTATTCCTCTATTTAAAAGTTCTTCTCGTAATGCGTTTTGTAAATCATAACCTATATAAGCCTGGCTCATAGCAACACACATAGATAAGGGCATGAATGGGAATTTTGAATCTACTTTACCGTATTCAGTAAATGCATTGTTTATCATTCCTACCTGTGGTCCATTTCCATGAGCAATAACAACTTCGTAATTAGCTTCTACTAAATCTGCAATTGCTTTAGCAGTATATCTAACAGCATCCATTTGTTCTGCTAATGTGCTGCCTAATGCATTTCCACCTAATGCTATAACTATTTTCTTTTTCATAATTATTTTATAGCATGGTATTGATTTATACCACACTGCCTCCTATGATTGTAGTTTTTATTTAATTTTAAAATAAATAAGGATAGTCTTTTATAACTGTTTCTACAAAAATTTCAAATTCATTTTGACTCTTATCTTTATTTGCATCAAATTCATATTCTTTGCTTGATAAATCTCTTAAAAGATATTTGTTTTCTTCGATTTTTACAACACCAGCATTTTCTGAACTATTAAATTCATTTATATCAGGATATATAGTAACTTTTTTAAAGTATGGAAAACCACCTCTTGTACAGAATGTATGACAATTTCCACACTCATTACATCTATCTTCCATGTGCAATATTTGGTAAGCAGATTTAAAATTATCATCATATACTCTAATATTTGCTCTGTTTGGACACACATCTACGCATAATCCACAATTTTTTTCAAAGCAATCAAATGTTGGAAGAGTATCTTCTTGTAATTTTCTTACTTCTTTATTTTTATAATTTACATCTGTTTTAGCTTTTAAAGCTAATTGATTTAAATCTTCTACACTTAGTTTATCAAAAGTGAAATTTTCTTTTTTAAGTTCTTTAAGAATACCTATTGTATTTAAATATCCTCTTGGCTTTAAGAAAAGTGTTGATATAGTAATAGGTGCTATACCAGTTTTAAGAACACTTAAATAATTATTTTTATCTATACCACCTGAAAATGATATATGAATATCTCCATTGAAGGCTTCTGCAAATTTAGCTGCTACCCCTATTGCTATAGGATAAAGTGGCTTTCCTGACATATACATGCTTTCACCAGGTAAAACATTCTTTGAATTATATACAGGTAATGTATTAGTAAGTTTTATACCTACTGTAACACCATTTTCTTTACCTAATTTAATTAATTGAGTTATAATTTCTTTAGCTTTTTCAAATTTTAAATCATGTTCAAAATCTTCTTTTCTTAAAACTATTTCATTATATCCCAAATTATAAAGTATTTCTCTTACATTTTCATAGCCTAATAAAGTTGGATTGCATTTTATAAAAGTATTTATCTTTTTATTAACAATCAAATGAGCTGCAATGTCATATATTTCTTCAGCTTTAGCACCGTGCATAGTAGATAATGTTACTGTATTTGTAATGTTTGAAGAAATTTTGTTAATATCTTCAAGCTTGAATTTTCTAAATTTATTTATGTCTCTTTTTAATACTTCAATACATTCTTTAAATATTTCTGTATTTTTAGCATCTTTTAAATTTTCTATAAAATCTGATATTTTTTTTGATTGTATTCCTTCAAGATTGTATCCAACACTTATGTTGAACATAAAATCTTTTTCTAATGACAACCCTAATTCAATTGCCATTACTTGCAACAAAACAGATGCTTTTGTATATTCACATCTTGCATCTTCTACAGTTAATTCAGTTGACCATTCAACGTTGTATCCTTCATTTCTTGCATCAATGCAAGGTCTTTCAATCATTTTTTGCATTTCTATACCATCAATAATTTGAACTGTTTTAAGCTCAAAAAATCTTGAACCTGTTAGATATGCTGTTAATATATTTTGACTTAATTGTGTATGAGGTCCTGCAGCCGGTCCTAATGGATATCTTAATTTTTCATTACAAAAATCCATTTTGAAATTATCATCTACATCTTTATAGAAGTCTTTTTGATCTATATCAAAAATTCTTCCTTTTGTATAATAGTCTTGAAGGCATATTTCAATGATTTTTTCAAAAGATAATGTTTTCATTGTTTCGCTCATGTTAATCGCCTTTCCTTTGTTAAGAAATTTGGGACGGGTTAACCGTCCCTAATTTAAGTGACCATCACCAAATCGAAGATTTGAGGACACTATTACTTGTTTTTATATATTGTTGGAAGTGCAGCATATACAGCAGCACATTTAACTAAATCTTCTTTCCAAGTTTTTTCATTTGGTGCATGAGCTTGAGCTTCAGCTCCAGGTCCAAATCCTATTACAGGAATTCCATTACGTCCCATTATAGAAACACCATTTGTTGAGAAAGTCCATTTATCTGTAAGAGGG
Source organism: Firmicutes bacterium UBA6132 (assembly GCA_002435835.1). The sequence goes on along the minus strand of DIVM01000088.1, from coordinate 2,393 downwards.
CGAGCTTTTCTCATTTCATTAGTTTGTACTGATCCACTTCTTGAATTTCCATAAAGATTTGTATATGCTTCCTCCATTGCTTTAGTTACAGCATGATCTTCTGGAATAACCCATGTTGGGAAATAGCATTCAATTGGATATACTAATCCTGTATAGCTTGGTCTGTCATAATCATACATGCTTACAGTCGCATTGTATTTTTTCACCGCTGGTAACGCACGAATTTCATCCAAACAGCTTTCCCAAGTTTCACCAGCTGTCATACGACGGTCTAATGAAATTGAGCATGAGTCAGCTACTGCACAACGGCTTGGTGAAGTAAAAAATATTTGAGAAGTAGTTACAGTACCACGACCTAAGAAATTAGCTTCTTTGTGTTGTGGATTAAATTTCTCATCCAACATTTTTACTAAGCCTTTGATTTCTTTATCATCAGCAGCATCATTTTCGTTAAGATCACGAACATTTGTAAGAATTTCAGCCATTTTGTATATAGCATTGTCTCCTCTTTCTGGAGCTGAACCGTGGCATGAAACTCCTTGAACATCAACACGGATTTCCATACGGCCTCTTTGTCCTCTGTAGATACCACTGTCTGTTGGTTCTGTAGATACTACAAATTCAGGTCTTATTTTATCTTCATTGATTATATATTGCCAGCATAATCCATCACAATCTTCTTCTTGAACCGTTCCAACTACTAATATAGTTTGGTCATCAGATAAAAGACCTAAGTCTTTCATAATTTTTGCACCGTATACAGAAGATACTATTCCACCTAATTGGTCAGAAGTACCACGTCCACCAATTTCAGTTTCAGATTCAAATCCCTCATATGGGTCGAATTCCCAGTTAGCTATATTTCCAATACCAACTGTATCTATATGAGCATCATAACCTATTATAGTTTCGCCTGTTCCCATATATCCAAGAACATTTCCTTGTTTATCTATTTCAACTTTGTCAAATCCAACTTCTTTCATTTCTCGAGCTATACGTTCAACAACGCCTTTTTCTTCACAGCTTTCACCTGGTATAGCAACTAAATCTCTTAAGAATTTAGTCATATTTGCTTCATAACCTTGTGCAGCTTCTTTAATTCTATTAAAATCTAAACTCATTTAATCTTCCTCCAGTTTATATAAATTACTAATTATCTTATTAATCTTGCTTTGTTTTGGTCCATTAATTTTTGAAGAGTTTCTTCTGGGTTTTTAACTTTTTGTAAGAACATCATAGCTGCTATTATATATGGTTTGTAGCTAGCTTCTTTGTATAGAGGAATTCTGTATCTGTCAAATACTGTTGCATCAACTTCACCTGTTTCACAGCTTACACCAGTTATGTCAGCTGGTAAGCAGTGTAAGTATAATGCTTTTCCTTCTTTAGTTAATTTCATCATTTCTTCTGTACAAGCCCAATCTTTGTGCCCAGCATTTTGTGCTAATAATTCTTTTTCTAATGCTTTTATTCCATCTAAATCGCCTTCGCCATAAAGGTTAGTTCTTTTTTCCATAGCAGCAAAAGGAGCCCAGCTTTTTGGATAAACTATATCAGCATCTTTGAAAGCTTCTTCCATAGAATTTGTTTTTGTGAATGATCCGCCAGAAGCTTCTGCATTTTTTCTTGCAACTTCTTCAACTTCAGGCATTACTTCATATCCTTCAGGATGAGCTAAAACAACATCCATTCCTAATCTTGTCATTAAACCGATTATTCCTTGAGGAACTGATAATGGTTTGCCGTATGATGGTGAGTAAGCCCAAGTCATAGCAATTTTTTTGCCTTTTAAGTTTTCAATTCCGCCAAATTCATTTATTAAATGAAGAGCATCTGACATAGATTGAGTTGGGTGGTCAATATCACACTGTAAGTTAACTATTGTAGGTCTTTGTTCTAAAACTCCGTCTTTGTATCCTTCTTGTACATATTCAGAAACATTTTTCATGTATGTGTGACCTTTTCCTATATACATGTCATCACGGATACCAATAATATCAGCCATGAATGAAATCATGTTTGAAGTTTCTTTTACAGTTTCGCCGTGAGCTATTTGTGATTTTCCTTCATCTAAATCTTGGATTTCTAAACCTAACAGGTTGCAAGCTGAAGTAAAAGAAAATCTTGTTCTTGTAGAGTTATCTCTGAATAAAGAAATTCCTAAACCTGAATCAAATATTTTTGTGCTTATGTTGTTTTCTCTTAAATGTCTTAATGTATCAGCAACTGTGAATATAGCTTCTAATTCGTCTTGAGATTTATCCCATGTTAGTAAGAAGTCCTCTTGGTATAAATTTTCGTAGTTTAAGCTTTTTAATTTTTCCATAAATTCGTTGAAGTTCATTTTTAAATCTCCTTATTTTTTATATTATTTTTATTTTTTATTTTTTATT
>DIVM01000132.1 GCA_002435835.1 Firmicutes bacterium UBA6132 | reverse complement strand
TCATCCGTATTTGATAACATGGAAGTATTAATTGTTTTAATCATTATAGTGGCAGCTGTAAAAATTTTAATGGACTTATTCTTAAAAACTGAAATCGGATATTTATTAATAGCCACGGGTGACAATGAAACATTAGTAAAATCACTGGGAGAAAATTCAAACAAATATAAATTGATAGGTCTCATGCTTTCAAACGGTTTAGTTTCTTTAAGCGGTGCTTTAATGGCACAATATCAGGGATTTGCAGATATAAACATGGGTACATCAATAATAGTTGTAGCACTTGCTTCAATAATTATTGGGGATACTGTATTTAAAAACTCAAGAAAGTTAAAAATAACTACAAGAGCAATAATAGGAGCTATGAGTTATAAATTCATAGGTGCTGTTGCCATAGACTTAGGATTAGCGCCAACTGATTTGAAAGCTATAAATGCAATCATAGTAATAGCATTTTTAAGTTACAATAATTTTGGTAAAGAAATATTTAATTTTAAAATTAAAAAATCAAGCGAGGTGCAGGAATGTTAAATATAAATAATATGTCAAAAAAATTCAATGCAGGAACTGATAATGAATTAGTGATATTTGATAATTTTAATTTACACATTAAGTCAGGTGAGTGCACTGGAATTCTTGGTGCAAATGGATGTGGCAAAAGTACATTATTTAATTTAATAAGTGGTGTATTAATGCAGGATAGCGGAAATATAATTTTAAATAATAAAAACATTAATAATTCAAAAGAAAATGAACGTTCAAAATTTATAGGAAGAGTTCATCAAGATCCTTCTAAGGGAGTTTCACCTTCATTAACTATTTTAGAAAATATATCATTAGCTGATAAAAAAGGTTCAAGATTTTCTTTAAAACCATTAGTAAATAAAAATAAAATTGAAGAATACAAAGAGATATTGAGAACTCTGGATCTGGGATTGGAAAATAAATTAAATACAGAAGTTAAATTTTTATCTGGAGGACAAAGACAATCTTTATCACTTTTAATGGCAACATTAAAAAAACCGGACCTTTTGCTTCTTGATGAACACACTGCAGCACTTGACCCTAAAACTTCAAAACTAATAATGGATAAAACACAGGAATTAATTAAAACTCATTCTATTACAACTATGATGATATCTCACAACATAAGAGATGCAGTTAAATATTCTGATAGGATTATAATGCTTCAAAGAGGAAAAGTAATACTTGATGTTAGAAACGGTGAAATAACTGAAAAAGAAATCATAAGTATTTACAATTCTAAAAACTTAGCTTCTACGCTACCTGAAGCAGTTTAATCATCAAATGTATCTTGTAAATTATATTATTTAATGTATAATATGATAAACAATCATAATAAATTAAAATATAAATTTGGAGATACATATGAGAAATATTAAAATGATAATGGAGTATGATGGCAAGCATTATAAAGGCTGGCAGAAACAAACTGAAAATATACCTACATTACAGGGTAAATTAGAAAATATACTTAGCAAAATGACTGGTGAAGAAATAGGGCTTATAGGTTGCGGCAGAACTGATACAGGAGTTCATGCTTTAAATTATACAGCTAATTTTCATTGTAATTCACAAATGAACACTCAAGAAATGCTTAAATATATAAATTTAAATTCACCTGATGATATTTTTGTGAAATCTTTAAAAGATTCAAGTGAAAGATTTCATTCAAGGTACAATATAATTTCAAAAACATATTTATATAAAATTACAAATAGTTGTGATAGAAATGTTTTTGAAAGAAATTATACACACAATATAGATGAAAACTTAAATTTAGATTTAATGAAAGAATGTGCGAAAATTTTGACAGGAACTCATGATTTTCAAAGTTTTACAACATTAAAATCAAAAACAAAATCTACAATAAGAACAATTAATTATATTAATATAGAAGAAAAAAATAAAATACTTGAAATTGAAATTAACGGAAATGGCTTTCTGTGGAATATGGTAAGAATAATTCTTGGAACGCTTATAGAAGCTGGAAAAGGAAAGTTAGGGCCTAAAGATGTTGAAAATATATTGAATTTGAAAAAACGATCCGAAGCAGGACCTATGGTACCAGCAAAAGCCCTATTTTTAAAAGATGTAGAATATTAAAAATTATAGAAAAAATTTGGGACAATTTGGGGACGGAGTTTTTCAGCTATTTTTTTAGCAGAAAACGCTCCGTCCCCAAATTGTCTTTATTTATTCTTCTATTAAATTACCATCAGTCGTAACTATTTTGTATCCCCATGGTATTAATTTGCCTGAATTAATTATAGCATTTTTAACTGCACTCACTATGCCTGAACAGCATGGAACTTCCATTCTTAATACAGTTAAGCTTTTAATTTCATTGTTTTTTAATATTGCAGTTAATTTTTCAGAATAATCAACATCATCAAGTTTTGGACATCCTATTAAAGTGATTTTTCCTTTCATGAATTTATCATGAATATTTGCATATGCAAATGCAGTGCAATCAGCAGCTACAAGTAGGTGTGAATCATTTAAATATGGAGCATTTGGTGAAATAAGTTTTATTTGAACAGGCCATTGTCTTAATTCACTTTGTTGTTCTGTTTTTTCAGATTTATCTAAAGTTGTAACTTTTATAGCAGGACTTTTATGGGCGATTACTTTTGCTTGCTGTCCTGGACATCCACATGGTATTTCTTCTGTTTTTTCTTCTTTTTGTTTTCTTTCTTGCATACGACGTTCAACTAATTCTTTATCAAATTCTTCAGCATCTCTTTCAATTATTTCAATTGCATCAACAGGACACTGAGGTAAACAATCACCTAAGCCGTCGCAATAAATATCTGATAATAATACAGCTTTTCCGTTAATTAATTCTAAAGCGCCTTCGTGACATGCATTAACACATAAACCGCATCCGTTACATTTATCTTCATGAATTTGTACAATTTTTCTTTTCATATATTCCTCCTAAATTTACTTTACATATTGATTATATTATAATAAAATCAATATGTAAAGTAAGTAACATTTGTTACTAAAATAAAATTATTTGGAGTGTGTTTATGGAAAAAATTATAAAAATAATTAAAAATAATATATTGTTTAATGATATAAGTGAAGATGAAATAAAAACTATTCTTGCATGTAGCCGTGCATATGTACAGGAATTTGAAGATAATGAAGTAGTTTTTGAACGTCAGGATACAGTAAAAAGTATTGGGATTGTCATAGATGGTACATTTAATTTAGTTACACAGAAATATAATGGAACAAGAGTAATAGTTACTTCATTAGGATGCAATGATTTATTTGGAGAAGCTTTAATATTTTCATCTGAAAAAAAATCTCCATATGATTTAGTGAGTTCTGGACATAGCAAAGCGATTTTTATTTCATACAGCGTTTTTATAAATATGTGCAAAGAAGTTTGCTTATTTCATAAAACACTTATTAATAACATGCTTACAATTTTATCCGATAAAATAATTATGCTTAATAATAAAATGCATATTTTAAATTCTGATTCTATTAAAGAAAAAATAGCTGTTTATTTAATTTCTATTCATAATAAAACAAAAGCATTAACATTTGAAATGCCCATGAAAAGGCAGGAACTTTCAGAATTTTTAAATGTCACTAGGCCTTCTTTGTCCAGGGAACTTTCTAATATGCAAAATGATAACATAATTGAAGTTAATAGGTCCACTGTTAAAATTTTGGACTTAGAAAAATTATATGAATTATCGGAATAGAAGACAAATTTTGATAAAATAATTTGTGTATCCATTTACTAAATATTGATGAAATAAACATTTTATGTTACAATGAATGTGTTTAATTATGAATCGTACAAGGTGGGGGATTTCATGAAAATAAAGTTTATACATACATCCGATTTGCATCTGGGAATGAAGTTTGAAAATAAAAATTTTAGTTTAAAAGAACGCGAAAAACATAGAGAAGAGCTTTGGGACACGTTTGATAATATAATTAATATAGCAAAATCAGAAAATATTCATTATTTACTTATTGCTGGAGATATGACAGCAGGGGAATATGTAACTTTTAAAAGTTTAAAAAGAATTGTAAAGAGTTTCAAAAAAATTGAAAATACAAAAATAATCATTACATGCGGTAGCAGTGATTATCTTAATATAAACAATATTTATGAGTATATGGAATGGCCTGAAAATGTTTATTTTATTAAAGGAACTGATAGTATACAAAAAATATATTTTGAAGAACATAATTTATGTATTTATTCTTTGAGCTGGGACAAGCAAAACTCTAATGAAAACTCGCAGTTAATTTATGATATATCAGTGGATGAAAATAAGTTAAACGTTTTGATGCTTTCTTGCGAAACGGAAAATTTAAACAGTAATAGATTACCTATAAATGAAGATTTAATAAAAAATAAATTTGACTACTGCGCACTTGGTGGTAAACATAATTACACTGAAATAAAAAGCAATATTATGTATTCAGGTACTCCTGAACCTTTATGTTTCGAAGAAGTAGGGGAACATGGAATTATTAAAGGAGAGATTGAAAAAAATAATTTATTCCTTCAGTTTTGCACTATTGCTAAAAGAAAATTTGTAAAAAGAAATATTGAACTTGATATATCATATGGATTTAACAAAATACTTGATTTAATTAAATTTTCTGGAGATACATTTTCGAATATTAAAGATTATGTAAAAGTTAATTTAACTGGAACAGTTAATACTGATGTATCAATAGAAGAAGTTGAAAGTGAAGCAAAACAGTTTTTTTATTATATAGAATTTGAAGAAAATTTTACATATAAAAATGTTGAAGAAAAACATTATGATAGCAAAGAATTTAATATAATTGAGTCTTATAAACTACAGTTTGATAATCATCAAGATAAATTAGAACAACAAGCACTTGAATTAGGTTTGAAAGTTTTAAGAAAAGAAAAGGTGGTAAAGTGAAATGTACATAAGCAAATTACATCTTAGAGCTTTTGGGAAATTTTCATATAAAAAAATATATTTAGCAAAAAATTTCAATATAATATATGGTGAAAACGAAGCTGGAAAAAGTACAATTCATAATTTTATTGAATCCATTTTATACGGAGCAGAAGATGGAAAAAATAAATATAAACCATGGGACGGAAGTTTATATAAAGGATCAATGGCTATTGATGAATTTGAAGGGGATAGATATTTAGTTTCGAGGGATTTTTTGCTTGGTACATCACAAATATTTAAAAGAGATTTAGATGATAATAAAAATCCTGTGTTAAAAGAAGAAAACATCGAAAATCCCGGTGAGTATTTTTTAAATTTAAATAAAGTATCATTTAAAAACACAATAAGTATTAAACAACTTGGAAATAAAACTGATAAAGAACTTTCTACAGAACTTAAAAATAAAATAATAAATTTAAGCAGTTCAAAAGATGAATCAATTTCAATTGAAAGAATTTTAAGCACATTAAACAGTATTAAAGATGAAGCTGGTATGGAAGATAACCCTAAAACTTTGTTGGGACAATATACTCTTCGTTTAAATGATTTATCTAAATGTAGAGAAAATATTATAAATATCAATAAACAAGTTATGTTTTTAGCTATGGAAAAGAAAAAACTTAGCAGTAAAACAGAAGAACTTGATATGCGTATAGCAAAATTAAATCAAGAAATTAAAGAGTATGAACTTTCTTTAGAAAAAAATAAATTTTTAAAAGCTGAACCAATCAAAAATGAACTTGAAGAATTAAATAAAAAACTAAAAGATTATAAAGATGATTTAATTCAAAATTATTCAAAAAATGATTTTGAAGAAGCAGTAAAGCTAAGCAGTTCTTTAAATGCAATGCATAATGAACATAGAGTTTTATTGAAAGAAAAAGAAGAAACAGAAGAAATATTGAAAAATTTAATTGAAGATGTTGTAAACAATATCCAAGATAATTTCAGTATTGAAATGGTAAATTTTAATTATAATACATATAAAAATAATATAAATAAAGCTACTGATCTACAAAATAAAATAAATAAAACTCAAGAAGAAATAAACGGTTTTAAACTTAATGAATTAAATTTATTTATAGACAAGTATGATGAGGTAGATGAAAATAATTCTAAAATCAATGTTATTAAAGCAGTTTTAAATGAAAAAAGTTATGATTCAATGAAGAAATATATTAAATCCAATAATATAAAAAGTTTTATGATGTTTCTTTTAGGTGCTTTATTTTTGGGTGGAGCAATATTTTCTGGTTATGCGGGATATAATTTTGGCGTAATGGAATATTATGCAGGTACTTCAATAGCTATTTTATCTTTAATTTCCTATATTTCTTTTTATAAAACAAGGCAAAAGGTTAAAAACGCTAAAAATGAAGTAGATAGTATTGATTGTGAAAATGCAGTATATATGAAAGATTTAGAAGAATTATCTCAGAAAAATAATGATATATTTAAAGAAATAAATTGTAGTGATCATAATGAATTAAAAAGTTTATATGAAAAAAAATCAACTGAAAAAAATATATGTTTAGAGAAAATGAAACTTCAAGAATTAGATAAAGAAAGTTTAAATAAAATAGAGGATGAAAATAGTTTTATTAAAAAGAACTTAATAAAAAACTTAAGTATATTTTTAATTGAAGAAATAACAGAAGAAAATATAAATGAAGTTAATGTAATATACCAAAGAAAAGATTCTGTTAAAGAAAAAATATTAAATAATAACCAAAGACTTCAACAGTTAATACAAAATTTAAACAAACTTGATAAAGAAATCGCATTTGAAGAAACAAGATTTAACATGATTTTGAAAAGTAATAATATGGATACTTTTGAAAAATTTAAATCTGAAGTTGAATATTATGAATGCTTTACTGATCTTAAAAATAAAAAAATGTATTGTGAGAATATGCTCAATACTATACTTGATAATACTACTTTCGAAGAATTGAAAAATAAAATACAGTATACTTTATTTTATGAGCCTAAAGAAGTGGATAAAAAAGAAAATCAATTAAATATTTTTAAACTAAATGAAGAAAAAAATAATTTGTTAAGAAATATAAACAATATAGATAAAGAAATAGATGAATTAGAAAATAGCGTTAGAGGATTAGCTGAAGTAGAAGAGGAAATTGAATTCTACGAAGATAAAAAAAGTTTTTTTAAAGAGAAAATAAAAGTGGCTGATATAGCATCAGAAAAAATAATAGGTATATCAGATTCTATAAAAGGTGATTTCATGCCTCTTTTA
>DIVM01000119.1 GCA_002435835.1 Firmicutes bacterium UBA6132 | reverse complement strand
ACACTTAAACCGCCTATAGCATATCCAGGGAAATCAAGTTCAGTTATTTGTTTTGCGCTTTCTCTTCTTAAATCTTCATACATGCTTCCTTGAACTATTCCAAACAAAGCTTGGTTTTCAGTGTTCTTATGTGCTTCCTTGCAGCGTGCTGCCCATCTTGTAGTTCTTTCCATTGAATTTTTAGCGTATTCGTATGTCGCTGGATAAGGAACACACTCATCAAATGCCATCATAATATCTGAGCCCAGACAATTTTGTATTTCCACTGCTTTTTCTGGACTTATGAATTGTTTAGAACCATCAATATGGGATCTAAACTCAACGCCCTCTTCTTTTATTTTTCTTAATTTTCCAAGACTAAAAACTTGAAATCCACCTGAATCAGTTAATATTGGGCGATCCCAATTCATAAATTTATGAAGACCACCAGCTTCTTTTATAAGTTCATGTCCCGGTCTTAAAAATAAATGATATGTATTCGATAATATTATTTGTGCTTCCATATCCTTTAATTCTTCAGGAGTCATTGTTTTAACAGTAGCTTTTGTTCCAACTGGCATGAATATAGGTGTTTCAATTACGCCATGATTTGTATGAATTTTTCCTAAACGTGCCTTGCATTCTTTAGATTCTTTTAATAATTCAAATTTAAACATATTTCACCTTCTCTTACTTTTACTTTATCAACATAGCATCTCCAAAACTGAAGAAACGATATTTATTTTCTACTGCCTCTTTGTATGCATTTAATACATTTTCTTTTCCAGCCATTGAGCTAACTAACATAACAAGTGTTGATTCTGGTAAATGAAAATTAGTAATGAGGGAATCAACAACTTTAAATTTATAACCTGGATAAATAAATATATCAGTCCATCCATTTTGTTCTCTTACAAAACCATTTTCATCGCCAATAGTTTCAAGAGTTCTTGTACTTGTTGTACCAACTGAAATAACTCTATTACCGCTTTGCTTTGCTTTGTTTATTTTTTCAGCTTCTTCTTTTGTAAGTTCATAATATTCAGAATGCATTTTGTGTTCTAGTATAAATTCTGATTTTACAGGCCTAAAAGTACCTAAACCTACATGAAGTGTAAGTTTTGCTATATTAACACCCTTTTGTTCTATTTTTTTTAAAAGCTCTTCGTTAAAATGAAGACCTGCAGTTGGTGCTGCAGCAGAACCTGCATTCTTAGCATAAATAGTTTGATATCTGCTTTTATCCTCTAATTTTTCATGTATATATGGGGGCAACGGCATTTCACCTAATTGATCTAATATTTCTTCAAATATTCCATCATAAAAAAATTCTATTACCCTATTACCATCATTCTGCACTTCTATAATTTTTCCAGAAAGTAAATTTTCCTTAAAAATTATTTCTATACCTACTTTAGCTTTTTTACCTGGTTTTACAAGGGTTTCCCACTTATTACTATCAAGCCTTTTTAATAAAAGAAGTTCTATGACTGCATTTGTATCTTTCCTTGTGCCGTAAAGTCTTGCAGGCAAAACTTTAGTGTCATTTATAACAAGGCAGTCCCCTTTATTTAAATACTCCAAAACATCATAAAAATGTTTATGCTCTGTTTCACCGGTATTACTGTCTAAAACTAAAAGCCTTGAATGATCCCTGTTTTTTATAGGAGTTTGTGCTATTAATTCTTCAGGAAGATCATAATAAAAATCACTTGTTTTAAAATCTATTTTCATTGAATTGTTACTCCAGTATAATAATGTTTAATTATTTCATCATATTTAAAACCTTCTGTAGCCATTTGTTTTGCTCCGTATTGGCTCATACCGAGAGAATGTCCCCATCCCCTACCATCTATAACATATTGATTAGAGTTAACAGTTGTAATATCCTGATTAGTAATTCCAGATGAGCTTATAAAGGCAACATTATCACCTGTTATTTGTGTTTTTCCTTTATCAGAAATTATATATTTGTTTGTTAATCCATCCGTCACAGTTGTTGTAATATCTATTGAATCATTGGACCTGCTTGCAAATTCAGTTGTCTTTAAATTAGCAAAATAAAAACTTTCATTTCCTTCAGTATTATTTTTGACTGAAAGCCATAAACTATCTACGCCTAAAACACTTCTAATTAAGTCTTTGTAAATAGTAATTTCTCCTTTATCTGTATAAAATATACATTCATAGGCCCTGTTATTTTCAGTTACCTTAGTTATTTTTACATCATATATTTCATTAACATCATAATCATATAATCTAAGCCTTGCAATTAATTGATCCTTAGTATATATTTTTTTCCAAACAGTTCTTGGAGAAATATTTGAATATGTATCATCCACTCCTCTTAAATATGGAATTTCATATTGCCAAACATTTTCTGAATTTTCTGTACTTCCACCACTTGTTGAATGAAAAACTGCATCGATTAATTTTCCATTATAATAAATCATTTCACCCTTTGTTGTTTCTACAGCAATATTAGTAGAATTTTTCTCACTTAAAAATCCACCATAAACTTGACTCGATACATCATCATTTAAATCATAACCATATAGATTGTAGCGCTTTAAATTAGCTACTGAATATGTACGAGCTGCTAAAGTTTGAGCTTTAAGAGCATCTAAAGGCCATGAAGATGGGCTTTCACAAGGAACTACTCCGTACAAATAACTTTCCACATCAACTTTATTTATGGAAATTAAGTCTGCATTATTTATAATATTAAATGCCATCATTCCTCTATAAGGTTTTGAATCAATTTTAATCATATCACATCCAAGATCTGAATTAAATGATGTGAAAGCAATATTATAATTGTTTTTATACATAAATACAATATTATTTTGTCCATCATACACTAAAACGCTTTGTTTTTGAGTTTGCAACTCTGTGCTTTCTATTCCGTTTTCCTTCAATGTGTTTATAAAAGCAGATGCGCTGCTTGAATCTATAAAAGCTCCATAGCATATTTGATAATCTTGTCCATTAAAATAAGGATAAAAACCACTTCCCAATGCTGGAATTGTAGAAATTAAGTTATTGATTTCATTTTGTGTTTCTTCATAAGAAGCAAAATATTTATTTGATAATTTTACATGATAAGGTCCAAATTTAGCATATGTAATAGAAGAAAGTTCATTATAAAATTGGTCATAATATGTATCCATCAAAATACTCAGTTCATCATCTGTTTGAAATATTTTTTTTGGAGTTACAGAAGAGGTATCATATATAGTTATATTTTCATATCCATCAAGCTCAGCTTGTTCGTTAAATGGTCTCCCTTTAACTCTAACCCTTACAGTAATATCATCTTCAGCAAAAGCGACTGTTGAAAAAAACATACATAGCATCAATGAAACAATTATTATTTTAAAATATTTTTTCATTTGTACCAGCCTCCAAATTAAATATTTGATTGTTCAGCATCATTTTTATTTATATGAACTTTTTTAACATGATTAAAGCCTTGTTCTGTAACTATTCTTCCCCTTGGTGTTCTTGCTAAAAAACCAATTTGCAAAAGATATGGTTCATAAACATCCTCTATAGTTCCTTTTTCTTCTCCAATGGACGCTGCTAAAGTTTCAACTCCAACTGGACCACCTTTATAATAATCTATAATGGTATTTAAAATTTTTCTATCTAATTTGTCCAAACCTAATTGGTCTATTTCTAACATTTTTAAAGCATTATCCGCAGTTTCAGTGTCAATTTTTCCGTTACTTCTTACTATTGCATAATCCCTAACACGCCTTAAAAGTCTGTTAGCAATTCTTGGTGTACCCCTTGAACGTTTTGCAATTTCTAAAGCACCTTCTTCACATATTTCTATGTCAATAATACCTGCCGAACGAATTATTATTTCTTTTAAATCATCCGTATTATAAAAATCAAGATTACACAAAACTCCAAAACGGTCTCTTAAAGGAGAAGCAAGCATACCAGATCTTGTTGTTGCGCCTATTAAAGTAAATTTAGGTAAATCCAATCTTATAGAACGAGCAGAAGGACCTTTGCCTATAATAATATCAAGTGCATAATCTTCTAAAGCAGGATACATTATTTCTTCAACGCTTTTATTTAATCTATGTATTTCATCTATGAACAAAACATCATTTTCATTTAAATTAGTCAAAATAGCTGCTAAATCTCCAGGACGCTCAATAGCAGGTCCTGAAGTAACTCTTATATTAACACCCATTTCATTAGAAATAATATTAGCTAATGTTGTTTTACCCAGCCCTGGAGGCCCAGAAAGCAGCACATGGTCCAAAGGTTGATTTCTCATTCTTGCAGACTCAATAAAAATGCTCAAAATTTCTTTTACTTTATGTTGACCAATATATTGACTAATTTTTTGAGGGCGCAAACTTAGCTCTACATCTTCTTCACCATTATTTAAAGTGCTGGCAACTATTTCATTTTCTCTGTCCAACATTATGCTACCCTACCTTTATTTTTTTCAATGCTTCTTTAATAATTTCATTCTCAGATTTATTTTTAATATCTATTTCATCCAAAACTTTTTTAGCTTCAAATTGGCTAAATCCAAGTGAAGTTAATGCATCTAATAAATCAGATATTTCATTTTTATCATCTGTTATTTTTATTTCTTCAAAATATTCATCATCATGATTTATATTATCCAAATTACCTACTTTATCCTTTAACTCAAGAATAATTTTACTTGCAGTTTTTTTGCCTACTCCAGGTACTTTTGACATTTTTACAGCATCATCTTTTATAATTATAGCTTTAAGTGTATTTACATCATAAGTTGATAATACAGCAAGTCCTGCTTTTGGACCTACACCATTTACAGTGATTAATTTCTTAAACATTTCAATTTCTTCTGCACTTAAAAAACCGTAAAGCTGAAGAATATCTTCTCTTATGTGCAAATAAGTGAATATGAATGCTTTTTCACCTTCACTTAAATTATTTAATGTATTAAAAGAAGTATTTATAAAATATCCCATGTTGTTGTTTTCTAAAATAATATAATCCAAACCTTTTTTTACTACTTCACCTTTTATAAAACTTATCATTATTCACCTTTAGTTTTTAGTTTAATTTTTAATATTTAATTATTTTAAAATTATTTGCGTATTTTAATGAATGAGCGTGACAAATTGCTGCAGCTAATCCGTCTGCAACATCATCAGGTTTTGGAATACAATCTAATTTTAATATAACCTTTACCATTTCCTGAACTTGCCTTTTTTCTGCTCTTCCATATCCTACTATTCCTTGCTTTATTTGAAGCGGTGTGTATTCATACATAGGAATATTAGAATTAACAGCAGCTAACAAATGAACTCCTCGGGCTTGAGCAACTGCTATAGCTGTTTTAACATTTTTATTATAAAAAAGTTCTTCTATGGATACTGCCTCGGGCTTGTACTTTTCAAAAAGTTTAGTATAACCGTCATATATTTTCTTTAATCTTGTTGGAAACTCTTCGCAGCTTTCTGTAATGATAGCATCATATTCAATAACTTCAAATTTATTTCCTACATAATTTATTACACCATAACCTGATATTGCAAGTCCTGGGTCTATACCTATAATTATCATTTGTGTCCTCATTCTCGTTAATATCGAAATATATCAAATTATATCACAGAATGAATGTTTTGTTAAGGTTAAATTATCGTTCCTCCGCCTATTATTTCATCTCCATGATAAAATACTGCTGATTGTCCAGAAGCAGGAGCCCTTTCTGCTTTATGAAATTTAATTGATGCAGTTTTATTTTCATTATTATAAACTGTACAAGGTATGAAATACCCCCACTGACAAAGTTTTACTTCACATTCAAATGAATTTAATTTAAATTTACTTTCATCTATAAATGATACATCTACAATATTTATTTTTTCTTTATATGTATCTATATCGTCTCCAAGAGTTATTTCATTAGTTTTAGGATTAATTTTAACTACAAAATTAGGTTTTTCCCCTTTTATGCCAAGACCTCTTTTTTGTCCTATTGTATAATTGTAAATACCTTTATGTTTAGCTATAAATTTACCATTTTTATCTATGAAATTACCTTTATCATTTATGAGATTTAATCTTTTTTTAATAAATAAACTATGACTCATATTTTGTATAAAGCAAATATTTAAACTGTCTTTTTTTTCAAATGTTTCTGGAACTATATTTTTAACTAATTCTCTTACCTGTAATTTATTTTCATAAGATTCTAAAGGGAAAATTACTGAAGATAATTTAGCTTGATTTAAATGATATAAAAAATAAGTTTGATCTTTTCTTTTGGCGTTACTTTTAAAAAGTTTATAAATATTATTTTCATCATCATATTTTATTTTTGCATAATGTCCTGTAGCCAAAAATTCCGCACCTAAATTTTTAGCTTCTTTTAGCAAATAACCATATTTTATTTTTTTATTGCACATCATACAAGGATTTGGAGTTTTTCCAGTAACATATTCATTTACAAACTCATTTATAATTTCTTTTTCAAATATTTTTACTAAATCAACTACATAATGCTTAATATTCAATTTATTAGCTACATATTTTGCAGGTTCCACATCAAAATTTTCGAAATTTTTCATGGTTATTCCAAAAACTTCAAACCCTTGTTGTTTTAATATATAGGCTGAAGCCGCACTATCAACGCCTCCACTTAAAGCAACCGCTGCTATTTTTTTATTCATTTGCATCTCCTTGACTATATTAATAATATTTTATTTCATATGGTTATATTTTTCAAGATAAATAAGAAATATAAATGTTTATTACCCCAAAAGGCTCCTTAACTACCTCGTGAGGATGGCAAATCATGAAGATTTAACTTATTAAATATTAAAAAAATTTATTTTGTTATAATATAAAATGTGATATACTTCTGTTGATTAACTTAATTTATTTGGAGGCAAAGCAACATGTTTACAGAAACAGGCAAACTTAAGAGGTTTGATTTTATATTATTTATTACAACCATGATTTTATCCATATATGGATTTATATTAATTAAAAGCGCAACCATGAGTAAAGTTGGTGGTGGCGATGGTTATTTAAAAACACAAATAGTAGCTTTTATTATAGGACTAATAATAATGTTTGTAATTGTATATATAGATTATGATATTTACGGACATTTTTACATTCCAATATATGCAATCTCAAATTTACTTTTATTATTTGTTTTAATAAACCCTGTAAGTGCTGCTGAATGGGGGGACGTTAGAAGTTGGATAAAAATAGGACCTGTAGTTTTTCAACCATCAGAAATAGCTAAATTTGGCATAATTATATCACTTTCAAAATTTATTGAAATAAATCACGACAACATTAATGAACCATTAGTATTATTAAAAGTATTAGCATTTGCATTTTTCCCGGTTGGTTTAATTCTTTTACAACCAGATTTAGGAACTGCACTTGTTTTTATATTTTTTATAGCTGTTATGATTTTTATAGCAGATATAGACCGTAAATATGTTATTTTCGTTTTAACTGTTTTTGGTATATTTTTAATTGTGTTTGTAATTGCATTTTTTTATATAATGAACGATTACACCGTGGGAGAAAATTATCAGTTTGACAGAATTGTTACATTTTTTTATCCAGAATTAGATCCAGAAGATACTGGATACCAAGTTATGCAATCTAAAACTGCCATAGGTTCTGGATTGATTTTTGGAAGAGGTTTGTTTAAAGGAGTTCAAAACCAACTTGGTTTTTTACCTACAAAAGAAACAGATTTTATATTTGCTGTAATGGGCGAAGAATTAGGATTAATTGGCGGTTTAATTTTACTTATTTTATACGGAATATTGTTATATAGATTAATTCGAATAGCAAAAAAATCATCTAATTTATTTGGTTCTTTAATAGTTACAGGAATTTCTGCAATGCTATTTTTCCACATATTTGAAAATGTAGGTATGACAATGGGCGTACTGCCTGTAACAGGTATTCCTCTACCATTCATAAGCTATGGTGGAACATTTATGCTTGTTAATATGGTCAGCATAGGTCTTTGTTTAGGTGTTGGTATGAAACGTGGTAAGTTTGATATTAATGATTTTTAAACAGTGGGGACGTGTTTAACTGTCTCATTTTGTTTCTCAAAACAAAATGAGACACTAATACACGTCCCCATTTTTTCCCATTGCCTTCTTTCAAGCTTCTAATTTATTCTAAAGATTATATTCATTTTCTTCATATTGAGGAATAAAAAAACTTATATCTTCTTTAATAAATGTTTCTAAAACAGTATTTAAATCGTTGTTTGTTTCGGCTATTGTAGCATTTACTAATTCTTCATTTAATGCAAACATAAACATTTTAATTCCTTGCTGTTTTTTACATAACCAAAATTCATTTAATACGTCGCCTTCATCATCAATAACTTTCTCTACTTGAACATAATATTCTTTATCATATTCATCTTCGTCATCAAAATAAAAAAACTTGATTTGTTTTTCTTCTATTGTCATATAAATCTCCCTTTTTTGTTTACTCTATAATAATTATCACATATTAAAATATATTATTCAAGAAGTGTTTTCTCCAAAGAGAAGGGACGTATTTTAATACGATAATGTACGTCCCCATTGTTTTTTAAAAACAGCTCCCGCCTATAAATTCTCTTAATATTGATGTATTGGGTATAGCACATTCATCTTCTATTGTGTTGAAATAACTTAAAAAATTTAAAAGTCTAATTTTTTCAGAATAAAATTTATCATTTTCTTTTATTTCTTCTAATAATGGAATTGCATATTTTTTTAAAACACCTAATTCATAAACTAAAGCTGAATTAAACATTGCATCTGCATTTTCTTGAAATGGGAATATATATTTTTCATTGCCTATTACTACATCATCCCAAAGTTCTAATGTTCTGCTTATTTTATTACCTCTATAAGCATTATCTCTTACAATACGCCTTATAAGCCTTACATCAGTTGTGGAAATACGGTTATGATTATCTATATTTAACTGAGTCAAAGCGCTTATATAAATTTTAAATTTATTTTTATGGGGAATACTTTGTGTTAATTTTTCGTTAAGCCCATGAATACCTTCTATAATTATAATATGTTCTTCTGTTAATGTTACAGGAGTCCTTGTATATTCTCTTTCTCCTTTTATAAAATTATATACTGGTATATTTACAGTTTGGCATTTCATTAAACTTACTAACTGGCTGTTAAATAGCGCTAAATCTAAAGCATTTATACTTTCAAAATCATGTTTTCCATTTTCATCTTTAGGTGTTAATTCTCTGTTTAAAAAATAATCGTCTAAAGATAATGCATATGTTTTTTTCCCATTAACTCGCAATTGAATTGACAGCCTTTGAGCGAATGTAGTTTTACCAGATGATGATGGTCCTGCAATTAATACTATTTTAATATCTTTATCATGTGCAATTTCATCAGCTATGTAAGCAATTTTTTTCTCATGCAATGCTTCATTGATACGAATCATATCATCAATGGTGTTATCGTCTATTTTTTTGTTTAAGGCAACAACATTTCCTACATCCATTATTTTTCCCCACTTTTCAGCTTCACTAAATACTTTAGATAATTTCTTATGTTCAATATATTCAGGAAGTTCATAATTGCTTTCTTTTGTGGGAAAATTTAATATTATACCAGGATTAAATAATCTTAAATCAAATTTATCAATACAATTTGTGTTTGGTGCAAGGTACCCATAAAACGAATCATAGTAACCATCCATTTCGTAAACCCTAACAACATCTTTATTTATTTGTTTTAAAAGGTCTGCTTTATCATG
>DIVM01000156.1 GCA_002435835.1 Firmicutes bacterium UBA6132 | reverse complement strand
TAATCAGTTAAAAGAATTTGTTAAAAAAGATAATGCCGGTCTTTTAGTTTTGAAAGGTACAAATATTGGTGAAATATTTGCAATCAATAAAGAATATTTTAATATCGGCAGAGAAATAGATTCAGATATTTTTCTTGATGACATCACAGTCTCCAGAAAACATGCTTCCATAATTAAGGCAGATAAATACTTTAAAATTGTTGATATGGGTAGCCTAAACGGAGTATATGTAAATGGAAAAATCATTGAAGAAAAATACCTAGAAAATGGTGACAAAATTCAGATAGGAAAATATTTGTTTTATTTCTTTTGTTTGAATAACGAATAAAGTTATTTAAATGAAAACAAAAAAAAATTATATTACCATCAGTGAAGTGGTGGAAAAATTTAAAAAATATTATCCGGGAATTTCAGCCAGCAAAGTAAGATTTCTTGAATCCAAAGGTCTTATATCGCCAAAAAGAACGCAGAGCAGATATCGCATTTATACTAAGGAAGATATTATAAAGCTTGATTTTATCTTAAAAATGCAGAAACAGTATTATCTTCCTCTTAGTGCTATCAGGGAAAAAATAAATTCTGTAGATTTTGTACTTGATTATAACAATGAAGATATTATCAAGCAGTTAAAATTTGATTTGATTGAAGAAAGCAATATTTCTTTAAAAGATAATTTCATCACCATGGAAGATATAATAAAGAAACTGGAAATCAAAGAATCTTTTTTAAAGGAACTGGTTGATGAAAATGTAGTTAATTATGAAGAAATTGAAGATAAAAAATTCATAAAAAGTTCAGAAATTGAAATAATAAGAATTGCAGTTGAATTATCAAAATATGGTATTCAGCCTAAAAATCTGAAACTATTTGACAATTTTTCCCAGAGGGAATCTTCTTTTATCCATCAGATAGTTTTCCCGGTTATAATGTCAGGTAGCAAAGAATCAGTCGAAAAAGCCTCTTCTATAATAAAAGAACTGGAGATGCTGTTATCGAACTTAAGACATTTAATGGTTAAAAGAAACAACAGAGCATTTCTAGAACAATATAAATGAATTTACATCGTAAAGTTTTTAGTTATAAAAATCAAAAAAGAACAAGAAAAAGGTTTCCTGCCAGATATTTTATTTTTGTAATAATATTTCTATTCTTTCCTGGTTTTCATTTTTTTGTTTTAAACCCTTTATATGCTGATGAAAATAAGAAAAACATCCCCAGGGAATATATAGATACTGTAGCGATATCGGCAATTGTTGAAGATTTTAATTCAGACAGAATATTATGGGAAAAAAATTCCGATGAAATTATTTATCCGGCAAGTATTACAAAAATCATGACGGCAATAATTGCACTTGAAAAAATAGATGACCTCAATGAAATAGCAACAATATCTGAAAACGCCAGAGGGAGAAACTTTTCAAGCATATATTTCAGAGTAAATGATAAAATCACCATAGGAGATCTTTTAAAAGCTGCTCTCGTTGCATCTAATAATAATGCTACTATTGCTATTGCAGAACATATATCCGGCAGTGAGAAGGAATTTGTCAAACTGATGAATCAGAAAGCAAAAGAAATAGGGGTATTAAATACAAATTTTGAAAATACAAACGGACTTGACAGCGATAGTCCCGGGCACCATTCAACCGCAAAAGATCTTGTGAAAATTGCCAAATACTGTATGGCAAATTCAACATTCAGAGATATGGTTTCATTAAAAGAAGCAAAAATACATATAAACGGGGAAGAGATAAAAATACAAAATACAAATTCTCTCCTGGATGGTGATTTTATTAAAGGTATAAAAACAGGATATACAAACAATGCCGGCTTTTGTCTTATCACATACTCTGAAAAAGAAAATACAGAGCTTATCTGTGCCGTACTGGGGAGTTCTTTATATGGAAGAAATTATGATACGTTAAGACTGCTTGAATGGGTTTATAATAATTATAACTATGAAAAAATAATAACAAAAGAAATGCCAATCATTTCTGCAAATGCGGCAGATATGTATTCGAGTTTATCTTTTGATCTTTTTACTGATAAAGATCTCGATATCCTTTTAAATAAAGCAGAAGATGAAATATTTTTTGATTTCAATATAGAACAGGATATTGAATTACCGATTATAAGGAACAAATCATATGGAATTGTAAATGTATTCCTTAATAAAACTAAAATAGATGAGTTTAATTTATATTCACGGGAGGAAATAAAATCTCCAAAGATTGAAGTCAGCTATGTCGATTCCTCTTCAGTAGGGCTAATAAAATCGCTTCTTATTTTCAGCTTATCATTTTATTTTTGCGCTTTTACATTTATAATAATTAAAAATTTAATAAGACTAAAATAAAATTAGCAAACCAAAACATTAAATCTAGCGGAGGTATCGTGAAAACAGGGAATAAAAATGTAAAAATTTTTAAAACTACTATTATTACATTTTTGGTTATACTTATGTCTTTCATGCTTCTTTTATCAGTCAGCTGCAAAAAGGAAGAGGCTGTTTCTGAAGATACTAAGATAGGTATAGAAACAACTGAAAGCACTAAAGAGAGCGAAGAAGAAGCAAAAGAAACCACAAAAAAGTCAATATCAGAACTTGAGATAACAGGTAATATAAATATTCTTACAGGTTTTGAGATTTCAGACGGAGTTTTAAATTCAAGACCTTTTGCAGTAATGATTAACAATGCCGGAGAAGCAAGACCACAGTCAGGTTTGAATAAGGCGGATTGTGTAATAGAAGTTGTAGATGAAGGCGGAATAACAAGATTAATAGGAATTTTTTCTTCAAAAGAAGCTGATATAATCGGACCCATTAGAAGTGCAAGACAATACTATGCCGAAATTGCAAGAATGTTTGATCCTGTTTATGTTTTCTGGGGCACTTATCCCGAAGGTTACAAAATTATAGAAAATATGGATATGGATGTGCTGACTCCGCTTGGAGATCAGAGTGGAGCAAGTAGCATTACTGCCAATATGAGCGACGGTAAAGATGCCTGGAGGGATTCATCAAGGGTTGCACCACATAATGCTTATTCATCATCAGAGAAGCTTAAGGAAGCAGCTACAGGCAATGGGCTTCTTATCGAAGGAGGCCAGACACCATTCAGCTTTAAACTTGATGCCTCTGAGGAGAAAAGAGGAACAATAAGTGATATAAAAATTGATTTTTCAGTTGCATCATTTGCTTCTGATTTTGAATATGATAAATCTTTAAACAGTTATAAAAAATCAACAGGCGGAATCGTAGACGTTGACAGAGAAACAAATGAAAATCTTTATTTTA
>DIVM01000247.1 GCA_002435835.1 Firmicutes bacterium UBA6132 | reverse complement strand
AGAGTTAATTGATGGTGGTATTACAAGCTTCAAAATTGAAGGACGTATGAGAAATGTTGAATATTTAAAATCAATCATTGAAATTTATAGGGATAATATAGATAGATATTTAGATGATCCTCTTTCCTATGACCGTACAAAAAACTCAAATGTTTTATATGAAAATCGTAAGAGAGATACTTCCACTGCATATGCATTTGGAAACCCAGGGCTAAGCAATATTAATACTCGATATGAGGGAACTGGTAAACTTTTTAGTAGCGGAAAAATGTTTAGTACTGCAACTGAAGAAAGAGAAATTACTAAGGAAAAAATCGAGAAAATTAATGAAACACTGCATGCACATAGTATTGATAATAAAGAAAAACCAAGATTGTCTGTAAAAGTAAATAATTTAGTACAAGCAAAATTGTGTTTGAATTTAAAGGTTAATGACATTTATTTAGCAGGAGATGTATTTTTACCTGACAAGCCTTTTTCAAAGAAAGAAATAAAAGAACTTCTCAAAATAAAGGGAGAAACAAACATTTATCTTTGTATGCCTCATATGACTTTTGACTTACAAGTGGAGCAATATAAACATCTTTTATCATATGGATTGAAAATTGATGGATTAATGACAACAAATATAGGTGGAATTAGTGCATTTAAAAATAATAATTTAATTGGAGATTATTCATTAAATATTTTAAATCAAAAATCTGCTGATTTTTATTTGAAACAAGGAATTAAGAAATTTACTATTTCTACAGAAGCATCAGTAACTGAAACAATTTCCATCATAAATGGTATGGGTTCACAGGCTGAAATGATTGTACATGGCTCACCTACTGTAATGTATTTAGAACATGATTTATTTGACAATGTGGATAAGGATAAAGTAAATGAAAAAGAAATATTGTATTTAGTAGATGATAATTTATCTAAGCATCCTGTATATAAAGATCAATATAACAGAAATCATATGCGTTTATATAAAAATATTTGTTATTTACCAATTCTTAAAAGTCTTTACAATGCAGGGTTAAAACATTTTAGAATAGAAGGGCAACATTTGACAGAGGATGAGCTATCACGAGTTATAACAACATATCAAAAAGCATTAAATGATTTAGATAGTTGTGAAACTTTATATGAAGATTTTAAACCAAATGATAATGGATGGACACTTGGTGCTTTTGAATTTTAATTTGGGTGATTTGGGAACGGGGGTTTTGCAGCGAAAGCGACCTCTCTAAATCGCTAAATTGTTATTTAATTTAACATGGAGGATTTATTTAATGTATAACTCAGAAGAAATAATAGAAATGCGAAAAGAATATTTAATGCCTTGTTTAGGGTATTTTTACAAAGAACCACCGGTATTTGTAAGAGGAGAAATGCAGTATTTATATGACAATGAAGGCAAGAAATATCTCGATTTTTACGCTGGTGTATCAGTTATGAATTGTGGACACAGCAATCCTAAAATATTAAGTCGAGTAATAAAACAAATTGGTTCATTGCAACATTTAACAAATATTTACTTAACTGAGCCAATTGTTGAATTGTCTAAAAAATTAAGCGAAGTATTGCCAGGAGATTTAAATAATTCATTTTTCTGTATGTCCGGATCTGAAGCAAATGAAGGAGCAATGCTCTTAGCAAGAATATATACTGGTAAGAAAAAGTTTATTGCTCTTGAAAACAGTTTACATGGAAGAACAAATATGACTATGGCGGCTACTTCCATACCTATGTGGCGTGCGGACCCATACTTGTCAGAAGATTATTATTTTGTTTCGCATTCACCAGAAAAAACTTTAAATGAAATAGAAGCAATATTAAAAAAAGATTCAGATATTGCAGCATTTATATTTGAACCAATCCAAGGTAATGGCGGAATTATTACACCACCTGAACATTATTATAAAGAAATTAGTGTATTACTTAAACAATACGGAGTATTAATGATTTGCGATGAAGTTCAAACAGGCTTTGCAAGAACTGGAAGAATGTTTGCTATTGAAAATTACCATGTTGTGCCTGACATTATGACTATGTCAAAAGCTTTTGGAAATGGCATACCAATGGCTGCATTTAGTACAACAAAAGAAATTGCATCACATTTTATAACTCCATCAGCTTCAACTCTTGGTGGCAATC
This sequence comes from Firmicutes bacterium UBA6132, assembly GCA_002435835.1. Next base: position 11,543 of record DIVM01000247.1, on the reverse strand, counting down.
CAGTATCATGTGCTTCAGCATTAGGAGTTTTGGATTATATAAAAGAACATGATTTATGTAATCAAGCTAAAAAGCTTGGAAATATATTATTTGAAAAACTTAATATTTTAAAAGAAAAATACTCATTTGTAAAAGAAGTTCGTGGAAAAGGACTTATGCTTGGCATGGAACTTTGCGGTTACAATAACGAACCACTTTCAGCGAAAGTAGATGCAATATTAGAACAATTAAAAAATGATGGAATTATTTTAGGAAAAAACGGATTACACCGCAATGTTCTTGCATTTCAACCACCATTAGTGATTACAGAAGAAGATATAGAGTTTTTAGTTGAAAAATTAGATTGCGCGTTAGCAAAAATATAAAAAGTTAAAAAATCTGCTTTTATTTTAGGGTAGATTTTTTTGGGCGATTTGGGGACGGGGGTTTGGCTGCCAAACCCCTGTCCCCAAATCGCCCAGATTTTTTTCAATTTTTTTATTGATTTATATTAGTTAATCGAATATACTATAATAGTAGGAAATGAAAGAAAGTTTTTGAAGGAAGGAGGAAAATGAAATGAATTATCGGAAACTCGGATTATTTGTTTTGTTTTGGTTAATTTTAGCTCAAACCTTTAGTTTTGAAGTAATTTTAATTGGTACCATCATATGCATTGCAGTTTATTTGTTCAATAAAGATTTACATTCTTTAATTCAAAAAAATCGTAATTTAGTTTTACCAAATCTAAAATTTTTATTTTCTTATATCACAGTTTTAATAGTAGAAATGTTCAAATCAAACTTTCACGTTGCAAAAGTAGTTTTGAGTCCTAAACTGAAGATATCATCATCCATAGTAATCATTAATACGAATTTAAAAAGTGATTTTAACAAAGCAGTTTTAGCAAATTCTATAACTCTCACTCCTGGGACATTAGCTTTGGATTTAATTGAAGACAAGTTAATTATTCATTGCTTAGATAAAGAAGTTGCAAAAGGACTAAAAAATGTAAAATTTGAACAAATGCTTTTAAAGAAAGAGGAACTTTTTAATGACTAAGATACTAACTTTTGCAGTATTGTTTCTGGCCATTACTATAATTGGCTCCATTTATAGAGCAATTAAAGGTCCAAGCGCTGCAGACAGGCTCATAGCTATAAATGTAATTGGAACTAAAACTATTATATTAATTTTAATGATATCAATATTACTACAAGAAACATTCTTTGTTGATGTAGCTTTAGTTTATGCGCTCATTAGTTTTGTAGCTACAATTGTAATAGCAAATTATATACAAAATTAACACAGGAGGAATAATGTTAATTGATTTATTAGGTGGAATATTTATAATGGGTGGCTTGTTTTTCTTTTTAGTTGGAACAATTGGAATTATACGATTCCCAGATGTTTTATCTAGAATACATGCAGCAGCTAAATGTGATACATTAGGAGCACTTCTTTGTTTAACAGGGCTTATTATTTTTAATGGATTTAATATGTCATCTCTTAAAATATTATTAGTTTTAGTATTTGTTTGGATAACTAATCCTACTGCTACACATTTAATTGGCAAAGCTGTATATACAAAAAATAATTCATATAACAAAAAAGACGGAGATTAACAAAATGGAAATATTCAGTATTATTATGCTTTTGTTTTTAATATTTTCAGCCATAGCTGTATCTGCTATGAAAGATTTGCTTGGTTCCATCATAGTTTTTATGGTTTATAGTTTAATTATGGCAATACTTTGGCAACAACTTGAAGCTCCTGATTTAGCTGTTACTGAAGCAGCAGTAGGTGCAGGAATCACAACTCTTTTATTGATAGTGACTTTAAAAAAAGTAAAAGGGGTAAATAAATGAGAAAAGTAATAGCTATATTAATTACCTCAGGAATAACCGCTATATTGCTTTTAGCTTCAATGGATTTACCACAGTTTGGATTAGAGAAAAATCCTACTAACCAAGATGTATCAAAGTATTATATAGAAAATGCCACTAAAGAAACTGGCGCTACAAATATAATTACTGGAATTATATTGGATTACAGAGCTTTTGATACATTTGTGGAAGCTAGCGTTTTATTTACTGCTGCTATAACCGTAATGATAGTACTTAAAAAAGAAAAAAATAATTAGAAAGGATATTTATGAAAGATAATATATTAAATGTAGTTGTGAAATATCTGATACCTTTTATACAAATATTTGGTATATATGTTATTTTTCATGGACATTTAAGTCCTGGTGGAGGGTTTGCCGGAGGGACAATAATCGGTGTTAGTTTTATACTTTATAGGATTGTATGTGGAAAAGAATACGCACAAAAAAAATTAAAATTTGATAAATTACTTAGATTCATGACAATGGGATTATTTTTGTATGGTATTTTGAAAGGATATATTTTTATTTCAGGCGGCAATGATTTGCATTGGCAATTGCCACCACTGGGTACTCCAGGTGATATTTTAAGCGGAGGATTTTTATTACCTCTTAATATAATAGTTGGAATTATAGTTGCTGTTACAATGTACTTTTTTTATTGTTTATTTGATGAAGGAGAAATTTAATATGGAAAGGTTATTAAACAATTATTATGAAACCGCCTCCATTATATTATTTGGAATAGGTTTTGCAACACTTATGCTCCACAGCAACTTAATAAAAAAAATTATTGGAATGAATATAATGGATACATCCATAATTCTGTTTTTTATAGCAAAGGGTTATATATATGGTAAAATTGCTCCTATAATACAAAATGAATTCAAAGGTGTTTCTGCATATATAAATCCAATTCCAACAGCACTTATGCTTACAGGTATAGTAGTTGCAGTAAGTATGACTGCATTTGCTTTAGCTTTAACAATAAAAATGAATGAAAAATATAAAACTATAGAATTAAATGATATATTAGAAAAGGGGGATGAATAGGTTTGACATTAATAAAAAGCTTTCCTTTAATGGGTCTATTAATTTTGTTTTTAATAGCTTTTATAATGCCATTAATAAAAAATAAAAAAGTAGTTAAAATTTTAAGTTTTGCTTCTTTTTCATCATGTTTTATTTTATTTTCAGCTTCACTTAATTATGTTATTTACAACGGAAGTTATTTTTACAAAATAGGGCATTTTGTTGCTCCCTATGGAATTGAGTTTAAAATTGGTGTTATAGAATGCATCATAGCTTTGCTTTTTGCGTTTATATCACTTTTGATTACATGGTATTCTTGCTATAATATAGAGCACGATATAGCTGAAAGTAAAATTCCATTGTATTATCTTTTAGTAAATATCCTAGTGGGATCTCTTTTAGGTATTGTTTTTTCAAACGACATGTTCAATGTTTATGTGTTTATTGAAATAGGAAATTTAGCCTCATGTGGCATAGTTGTTATTAAAGATAAAAAAGAAAATATAAAAGCAGGGCTTAAATATCTTATAATGAGCTGTTTAGGTTCAGGTCTTGTTCTCATGGGTATTGCATTTTTATATTCTATGACTGGACATCTTAACATGACTTATATACATGAGATTTTAATAAATAATTATATGAATTATCCTAATGCTATTATTATATCACTGGGACTTTTTACAGTGGGTTTAGGAGTAAAAAGCGCTTTATTTCCACTTCATACATGGCTTCCTGATGCGCATTCTAGTGCGCCAACTTCATCAAGCGCCATACTATCATCATTAGTTTTAAAAGCTTATATAATTTTCTTAATCAATATTCTTTACAGAGTTATGGGAACAGAAATTATATCTGAAACTCCAATTCTTAATGTATTATTAGCTTTTGGAAGTTTAGGTATGTTAATGGGATCTGTTTTAGCTATTTACCAAAAACAATTAAAAAGAATTATTGCATATTCAAGTGTAGCTCAAATAGGTTATATTTATTTTGCTATTGGTTTGGGAACTGAATTAGGAATTTTGATATGTGTTTATCATATTATAGGCCATGCTTTAACAAAATCAGCACTTTTTCTTTGTTCTGGTGCTATGATAGAAAAAACTGGTCAAAAAGAAATTTCAAGTTTAAAAGGCGTGGGAAAAGAAATGCCTTACACTTTATCACTGTTTTTTATATCATCATTATCTTTAGTAGGAATACCGCTTTTGCCTGGATTCGTGAGCAAATGGTATTTAGCAATTGAAAGCATAGGTGTAAATAAATTATATCTTATAATAGTAATTTTAATTAGCAGTCTTTTGAATGCTGTTTATTATTTACCTATTTCTGTAAATGGATTTTTTGGTGAAGAAAATTTAAGTGGTAAAATATATAAATCTAAAGAAAAATCAATACAGGAATTAATACCTATATTAATACTTGTTATAGCTATGTTTTATGTTGGAATATATTCTGAAGCTATAATTAATTTAATTAAATTAGGATTATAAAGGAGAAAATTAAATGAATTATATTATAATATTACCAATTATTTTCCCCTTAATAGCTGCTGTTGTTATATCACTATTTGGAAATAAAGAAAAAACAAGAAATATATTAGTTGGTTCATCTGTAATTTTAAATACCATTTTTGTAATTTATTTAGCTGCAAATTTTAGAGAAACAAGTTTTCATTTTATAAAAGTAAATGAATTTTTAGATATTTATTTTAAAGTTGATAAACTAAGTGTGTTTTTTTCTCTGCTTGCTTCTGTTTTATGGGTATTTACAAGCATTTATGCCATGGAATATATGAAGCATGAAAAAAGGGAAAAACAATTTTTCACATATTTTATTTTAACATTTGGAGTAACATTAGGTATTGCTTTTGCAGGAAACTTATTAACATTATATTTGTTTTACGAAGTACTAACATTAGCAACATTCCCATTAGTAATTCATTCTGGAAGTAAGGAAGCGTTAATTAGTGGTAAAAAATATTTGATTTATTCATTTTTAGGAGCAGCTGTTGTTCTTATGGGTATGTTTATTTTATTTAGTTTTACTAATGATTTAACATTTATACCAGGTGGAATTCTGAATGGTGAAAATACAAAATACCATTTCCTTATTTATGTTTTAATGTTTGTAGGGTTTGGAGTAAAAGCTGCATTAGTTCCTTTTCATTCATGGCTGCCTGAGGCAATGGTAGCGCCAACTCCAGTGAGTTCTTTGTTACATGCAGTAGCAGTTGTAAAATCAGGAATATTTGCTATAATTAGAGTAACTTATTATATATTTGGTGCTGAAGCTGTTAGAAATACAGGAGCAAATAAATACTTAATTGTACTTGTAATAATTTCTATTTTAATGGGGTCATTCCTTGCATTACATCAAGAAAATTTGAAAAAAAGATTGGCATATTCAACTATTAGTCAGTTAGGTTATATTTTGCTTGGTATATTACTTTTAAATAAGAATGCTTTTACAGGTTCTATGATGCATTTGTTGAACCATGCTGTTATAAAAATAACTTTGTTCTTTTGTGTAGGTGAAATAATGTATACTACTAAAAAAACAAAAATATCAGAAATAAATGGAATTGGAAAATCAATGCCTATTACTATGTGGTGTTTTACTATATCAACTATTTCTTTAATAGGTATTCCACCTACAAATGGATTTATAAGCAAATGGCTTTTAGCAGAAGGAGCATTATATGAGGGTAAAGCTGCATTTCCTGCCATACTTTTATTAAGCGCAATGCTGACAGCTTTATATCTTTTGCCCATTACTACTGTTGCATTTTTTAAAAAAGAAAGTTCAGGAAAAATGACGATGGTTATGTCAACAGATAATCAAGAAGATAATAAAAAAGAAATGATAACAAAACATAATAAATCAAAATATGAAGCTCCTTTAAAAATGTTGATTCCTATAATTTGTATAACATTCATTACTATAATTTTAGGTCTATTTCCGAACTTTATATTGGACTTTTTAAGAATAATGGCAGCTGAGCTCATGATTTAATCTAAGGAAGGTGAATTAATGAATCCCAATGCAATACTGCTTTATATAATAATTATACCGCTTATAAGTTCTTTTATTGGGTTTATGATTGGTAAAAAAGATGAGAAGTTAAGAGATATATTCAATATAATAATGACTATGACTAATTTTATACTTGTAACATATTTATATCCATTTGTTATGGATAATAATTTAGGATATTTTATTCCTAATATTATGGGAACAGGGTTGTACTTGAAATTAGATGTATTTAGATATATTTTTGTTTGGCTTACTGCTTTGATTTGGGTCTTAATAACTATTTATTCAACTCAGTATCTTGTAAGCTATAAAAATAGAAACAGATATTATTTGTTTTTTATGCTCACTTATTTTAGTACTTTAGGAATTTTTTTATCTAAAAATTTCTTAAACTTATTTACGTTTTTCGAAATAATGTCTCTATCATCATATCCTTTAATAATACATGATGAAGACCAATATTCTCATGAAGCTGGAAAAACATATTTAGTTATGGCAGTATCAGGTGGTCTTGTTCTTTTAATGGGATTGTTTTTACTTTTCGATTATACAAAAACTTTAGATATAGACTTAATTAAATTTATATTACAAGATATAGGTAATATAAAATATGTTATTGCTGGTTTAATAATTGCTGGCTTTAGCGTAAAAGCTGGTATGTTTCCACTTCATATATGGCTTCCTAAAGCACATCCAGCAGCACCTGCACCAGCAAGTGCTATATTATCTGGAATACTTTTAAAAACTGGTATATTTGGAATTTTGATTACAGCCGAAATAATAGTGCCTGGAGATTTTTATATTTCAGTTACACTTCTTATACTTGGATTTATAACTATGTTTATTGGCGGATTTTTAGCTATGTTTCAAAGAAATATAAAAAGAATTCTTGCATATAGCAGCATGAGCCAAATGGGATATATTTTAGTTGGAATTGGGCTTATGGGTATTTTAAAAGAACATAATGCCATAGCGTTATATGGGATTTTATATCATATTATAAATCATATGTTGTTTAAAGTTTTGCTTTTTATGAGCGCAGGTGTAATATATATGAAGCTGCATGAGTTAAGTATTAATGGAATAGGTGGTTTTGGAAGAAATAAAAAAACACTTAAAATATGCTTTTTTATAGGATCATGCGCTATAATGGGCGTGCCAGGGTTTAATGGATTTATAAGCAAAAATTTATTACATCATGCATTAACGGAAGCAGTACATTTATATGGTGGATTTTGGTTATATGTTGGCGAAATAATATTTGTTATAAGCAGCGCATTTACTACAGCTTATCTTTTAAAATTATTTGTAGCAGTGTTTGTTGAAAAAAGTGATCATGATATAGAAAATATAAAAATGCATGTAACGGGTAGAGCGTTAATACCTATGTCTATTTTAGCAAGTATGATTGTATTTATTGGGATATTTCCTGGCTTTGTAATGAACATACTGCATAAAACAGTCGAAACTTTCAATATTCATGAAACATTGGATTTTGATTTTTATAGTTTTGAAAATATTAAATCATCATTTAAATCCATATTTATTGGTGTGTTAATATATGTATTTTTCATAAGAAAAATACTTAAAAAAGGATCGGGAGAAAATTGGTGGTATGAAAATGTAGCTCTTAACTGGTTTAGTGTAGAAAAAGATATATATATACCATTGTTTAGTTTCATATTTAAAATCAGTTCATTTATATTAAAAATATGTGATGTTGGATTATTGAAGTTAATTATATTCTTAAATGATGGATTTAATTATTTAATAAATATGCCTTTAAATTATAGTAAAAATTCAAATAAATTATTAGTTGAAAATGTTTATGTTTACCATGAAGAAAATGATAGTAAATTAAATATTAGTTTTAATGAAACAACAGATTTAGTTAAAGAGACAAAAAATGCAAGATACAAAATGAACAGCATAACATATTCCATATATATATTTGGAGTTGTTTTAGTAGTTTTTATGATATTGCTGCTATATTAAATTTATTAGTGTAACTATATATTTACATCAATCGACAATATATTTCAAAATAAGTCAGAGAAATCTCCTGTTATTAGCATTATAATAGCTTGTACATTAATAATGATAAATTTTAGTGACGTATATTAATGGGGGAGGATTATTGATGTTAATTCAGTGCACAAAAAAATTATTAGATGAATTAAAAATTAAACCAGAATTAGAGGTAAAGGAAGAGCCTGTTTTTTCATGGCATGCAAATGTAGTTGAGGATGATAATAAAAAATCTGTTGTACTTTTAAATGACAAAAATAATAATATTGTTGTTGTTGATTTAATAGAAGAAGATTTGAATAATAACATAAACCAGAGAATACTTAATGCAATTGATATAAATTTAAAACGATATGATTATAGCTTAGATAATGATAAAAACTTTTCTGAAATAATTTATTCTAAAACAAGTAGCAGATCACTTGTTTCTAAGTTAAATAACATATGTAAACATTTAAATGAAAATATATCGAAAGGTAAATTAGAACTGATATTTACTTATTTAAGATCTCTGACAAATTTATATGGTATAGTTTCGAAATCTAAAGTTGTAGAAATTTTTAATTTACAAAATGATGATACAATAAATGAAAAGGATTTAGATAATGCTATAAAATTAAAATCTTTAAATAATGAAATATTTGTTTATTATGAAAATTATTTTGTAGAAGTTAGCATCATTTTTGGAAAAACTTTTAATGAGCTATTAAAATTACAAGAAAATAAACCTTTTTATATTCCAGATAAAATGGAACTTATGAAATATGAAGACCAATTTTATTATGAAGATAGCTCAGAATATAAAAAGTTAAAAGATTTTATTGTGCAAAATTTCATAAATGATGAGGAAATATTAGGGTGTTTATGTGCGGATATAAGAATAATATGTGGTGGACAAAATTTTTCTATAAATGCAGTTTTAGCTGAATTATATAGAAGAAATATAAAATTTAAAAATAAAAAGCAAATGTATAATTTCATTCCATTGGTTATGGAACTTGCTAATAATACAAGAATATGGGCTAATAGAGGGTTTGCACCTAAAGAAACTCATGGATCCATAATAGGAATAGGAAAAAGTGATTTAAATAGCAGAAAAATAAAAAAATACAACAAAATAGGAAGAAACGATCCTTGTTTATGTGGCAGCGGAAAAAAATACAAAAGATGTTGCTTAATTAAAGTAAACTAAAAAAATAACAACTTGAGGAGTAATCCTCAAGTCGTTTTTTATTTTTTCTTAGGTATTTTCCTTTCGCAAGGTACAGATACTTGGCATTTGCCACAACCATATCGTGGTTTATATTTTTCAGATGTTAAATCTAAAAAATCAGAGCATTTTTTATGGTCTTTTCCATTTATTATAGATATTGCATCAACTGGGCAAGTTTTTACACATGCACCGCACATGGTACAATATTCATATATATCAGTGTAATTTTTATCATCAGGTCTTAGTTGTAGTTTCGTAATTATACTTCCTAATCTACCTGCCATTCCTTTTTCAGTAATAATTCCTTTTGATAAACCAAATGTTCCAAGTCCGCAAATAAATGCAGCATGTCTTTCTGACCAATTACTTGAAAATGATCTTTTAGTTTCACTTTCTGCAGAAGACCAAAATCTATTATCCAAAGTAGGAATAATACTTTCATAATTAGCTTCATTTAGTTTTGAGTTTATAAACAAACATAAATTTTTAACTAAAATTTGACCTTCTATACGCCCATGGAGCCATTGGTTGGAAGGCCATTTTTTATCTTTCTTATTTCCTTTTATAACTTCATCTGTAAAAGGCAAGAAAAATGTTATAACTGTTTTAGCTTTAGGAAGCCATTCATTAGGAAGTAAGAAATGCTCTCCAATAGCATTAGAATCTTTCAGTAATCTAAAATTTTCATCATCAGCTGAACCAAAAGCAAATAATGGTTCATCAAATATTTTCATTCCCACAAGTTCTTCGGATATGGCATCATCTTTTGAAATATAATTTAATTCAGATGTTTTAATAAATTCAGAAGCTATTTTTATTATGCTTTGTTTGTCCATATACCCCTCTAATTTTAATAATATATTTAAAGATTAATGATTTTCTTTATAATACTATTAAATATATAATGATTCAAGTAAATTATTACAATATTAATATTGAAATATATTTTATAGGTTTAAAAAGGTGCGTCTCTAAATTTTTGTTTAAAATTTTAAATTAAAAAGAAAAATATTAGTAAAAAAGCTTAAAAAGTATAAACTATATAATAAATTTCAATTAATATTGGAGGAATTGTTTTGCAATTAGAAAAGATAAGAAGTTTACCTAAAAAAGCAATTGAAAATTTAGAAGGAGATATTGGCCACCTAACTGTTTTTCTTGTTCAAGACTACAGTAACCAGTTCCTAAGAAGATTAGTTGATTTCGGACTAAATGTATTTGGTGAATTAGGAATGGATGAGTGGGGACTTGTTCCGCAAATAAGACATGGGAATGTTTTTGTTCTTAAAGAAGAGGATAAAAAGAATATTGTTGGATTAGCTATATTAATGAGGGATTGGGAAGACAGCGAAAAAGTATATCTTTTTGATTATGCAATTGCAGAAAGTTTACAAGGTCAAGGATTGGGATTCTATTTTTTAAAAGTGATATTAAAAAATATTGAAGAGCAAGGTTTTAAAAGAGTAGGTTTAACAGTGGATACTGAAAATGCAGGTGCTATTAAGTTATATAAAGATAAAATAGGATTTGAAATAATTGAAATGAATAAAGATGAATATGGGAAGTCTCATGACAGGTATATAATGGAGTTAGAAATTAATAATGACATAAATTAAATAAATAATAAATTTTTTAAAATGACTTGAGGAGTAGTCCACAAGTCGTTTTTATTTTAGCTGAACCAAAAGAGAAGATAATAAAATATAAGGGAATTCACAATGTAGATTAATGATTTTAATTCTACAATATACAACAGTTTTAGCATTATTATCATGATATAATTTTTATAGTATAATATTATAAAGATCAGGGAGGAATTTATGAGAAACAAAACAATTATCTTTGTTTTATTAGTAGCAATGATCACAACTATGTTCCAAGTCAGTATATTTGCAGTTGAACAAATAGCAGACACTGTGTATTTAAATGGTAACATTTATACAGTAGATGAAAATAATTATACTGTAGATGCAATAGCAATAAAAGGACAATACATAATAGCTGTTGGAACTGATGAAGATGTAAAAAAATTTATCGGTCAATCAACAAAAGTCTATGATTTAAAAGGTAAAACAGTTATACCTGGATTAATTGAGGGACATATGCATTATCCAATGGAAGGGCAGAAGTTAATTCAATTAGATGTATTTTGGGAACCAAAAGATGTCATATTAGCTAAAGTAAAAGCTGAAGCTGAAAGATTGCCAGATGGTGAATGGATAACAGGTAGAGGATGGAATCAAGAAGTCTGGAATATACCAGAATTTCCAACTAAAGAAGATTTAGATGCAGTTGCTCCAAATAATCCTGTTGCTTTAGTACGTACATGTGGTCATGCAACATGGGTGAATTCATTAGCTCTTGAATTA
>DIVM01000162.1 GCA_002435835.1 Firmicutes bacterium UBA6132 | reverse complement strand
ATATGGTAAACTTCCTTCGAACTTCATTACTAAAAAAGAAGCTGAAGCATTGGGATGGAAAAGCGAAGAAGGAAATCTTTGGGAAGTTACTGACCAAATGAGTATTGGTGGAGATTATTTTGGAAACCGTGAAAAAAAACTTCCTACAAAATCAGGTCGAAAATGGTATGAATGTGACGTTAATTATGAAGGTGGTTTCAGAGGCGCCGAAAGAATTGTCTATTCAAATGATGGTTTAATTTATTATACCGATGACCATTATGAAACATTTACACAGTTATATTAAGAGGTGCATATGAAAAATATAATTTTAGATGGAAATAAAATGACTTCCATAATACAAACTCATAAATACATAAAAGAACAGTTTAATTTCCCTTCATACTATGGTGAAAATTTAGATGCTCTTTGGGATTTATTAAGCACTATAAGCAGCCAAACTGACATTGAATTAATAAATTTAAATATATTAAATGAAAATTTAAATGAATACGCTGAAAATTTATTGGATATTTTTTATGAAGTTTCCGAAGAAAATAATAAATTAAGTTTTAAAATAATTAATTAATTAATTAATTAATATAATATGTAATTATGTAAAAACCCCTTTTGTCTATAAATATAATCAAAAGGGGTTTTAATATAAATAAAAATACCCTATAAAGTAGTAATTTTACTAACTACATATAAGGTATTTTTTGAGTACTATTTATTTTTTAGTTTGGCTTTTTCTTCTTTTTAATTAATTCTGGTTGAGTCATTACTGGTCTATCATATGGCACTGATGGAACATAAGTTACTTCGTCAGTTTTTTTCTTTTTCTTTTTTACTTCTTTTTTAATACTTCTATCGCCCATTTTTATCTCCCTTTTTTTAAAATTATTTATATTATATTAATCTTATTTTATCTCTTTAACTCTACCAACAATTCCACTCTCAAGCATAACTTTTATACCATGATGATGATCAGCTGAATTGGTAAGAATTCTTTTAACTATACCTTCAGTAAGCTTGCCACTTCGTTGATCTTGCTTTTGTACAACCATTACTGTAGCTCCAATTTTAACATCATTTCTTTTAGTTCCATCCATAATATGATTTAATTCCTTTCATAGATATATTATGATTGTTTACCAGAAAGTCGTTTCACGACTTTTTTCTGCAAGCGATCTTTCAGAAGGGTGGTAATCATATTATACTATACAATCTACTAAATTGTAAATGATAGAAGAAAAATTAAATTCAATATTCTTAAGAAACCCAAGAAATAATATATTCCCATTCTTCAAGATTATTTATATTATTTATTTTTTGCCAATTGCCACTTAACCCCAACTGATTTGAAGATAATTCAAAATGGCACATTGCAATACCAATATCGTTTATTTGCATATCATATGACATTACGCCATATCCTTTTGTTCTACAAATAAAGAAGTGATACATATTTTTATTTTTAATAATTCTCCAAGGTTGTTTATTTGAAGCTGAAGGTCCTAACCTAACCATTTGAAGTGGAACAACATATTTATCAGCACTTTCATTTAATGGTTTTGAAATATTTTCATCAAAAAATAATTCATTCCAAGGCTTTCTGTTATTTGCTCCTACGACAGCCCTCATAGCAGTTTCAAAAATACGGGGTTTACTTTTTTTATAACCAACTGGAGAAACTATTGGTATAAATTCATTTTCAAGCAAACTTGAATTTTGTTGAAAATCATTTTTATTAAATGTTCCTCCAAGCCAACATGTATTAAGACCTAAATCTGTAGCAAATAAAATTAATTTTTCATATAAATATCCAAATTTCAAAGCATCATGATTATCTTTATCTGCAATTCCTATGATAAATGATTCTGCCCCAGAAATTACTCCATAAGTTCCAAGTTTATTGATTGATTTATTTGAATTTTCTTTACTACTAACATATAAAAATCTTAAATTTATTTTAGCTGATTTAGCTTCATCATTGATCTTTTCTATATAATCATTTAATTTATTAAGAGTTTCATTCTCTATATTTTTCGAGTCAAAAGTTCTGCATGAATATCTCGATTTAATAATTTCGGTAACTGATTTTTGAAAATCCATTTATCCTCCAAATTTAAGTAATATATGTATTTACTTAATTTTATTATATGAAATATTCTAATATTAATCAAATATAAATTTTTTTTAATTTTATTTAAATTAAAAAGAGACAAATCTTTATACAAGATTCATCCCAATATATTTAAAAATTAATTATTAATATCTTTCTTCCCCTGCATGACTGAACTGCCATGGTATCCCAAACTTATCAATTACCATACCATAACATTTACTCCAAAATGTTTCTTGTAAATCCATTTCAACAGTGCCACCTATTTTTATTTTATTAAAATATGTTTTTAATTTTTCAACATCTTCATCCACTACAGTTAAACTAATATTATTTCCTACATTAAAAGGCATGCCAGGAAATGTATCAGAAAACATTATATCGCTTCCACTAATTTTTAAAGAAGCGAACATTACTAAATTTTGTGCTTCGTTAGGAAGAGGAGGATGATCTGGATTTTGAGGTGCATCCTTAAATGACGTTATTTGAGGTTGTTGATTATCAAAAACTTCCGCATAAAATTCTACAGCATCTCTACAATTACCGTTAAAATTAACAAAAACATTTATTGACATAATTTTCTCCTTAGTATTTATTTATTAAATTTAGCGCACTTATAATTTGGAATATTATACCTTAACCTTTGAATATTTACAATGTTAATATATAATAAAATCTTCATTGTATTTAACATTTTATTTATAGTTATTAAATATTAAAAACTTAAAAGGATGTATTTTTTTAATACATCCTGCTTGATTACAAAGTATTACAATTATTTTTTATTTTCGCTGAGGTTACTATCTACATTATTTTGAAAATTACCTTCCTTTTTTCCAAAAACTGCTCTTGCACTTTCTGCTTGTGGGTTATGATTAATATGTTTTGAATGGAATTTACCATCTTCTTTTTTATTATTTCTTGTGCTTTTTTTACTATTATCTGTCATATGAAATTCTCCTTAGAATATATTTCTCTAATATTATTTCATATTTTAATCATATAATACAAAATGTTTAATTTTATCTTGTAACGATTTTTTTAAAAAGAATTTAAGCATAACTATGGAATTGGTTTATTGCCATATCAGAAAATCCATTTATTTCAGCTTTTACTTCTTCACCATTACAAATATGTATAATTTTATTTAAAAGATCTTCTCCAAGCTCTTCTATTGTTTTTTCTCCGCTTATGGTTCTACTTGAGTCAAAATCAATCATGTCATTTAAAAATTCAGCTGTATGTTTATTTCCAGTGATTTTTAAAACAGGGGCAATAGCATTACCAACAGGAGTTCCCATTCCTGTGGTAAATGCAACTAACTGTGCTCCTCCTGCTATTAAAGAAACAACTGACGCTACATCATATGCAGTTCCATCCATAAACACGAGTCCTTTTTTATCTATTATTTGACCATATTCATATACTCCAACAAATGGCTTTGTACCGCTTTTATGAATACAGCCTAATGACTTTTCTTCCAATGTGGTTATGCCGCTTTTTTTATTGCCATGTGAAGGATTGGAACTTCTAATATCTTCACCATTTTCTTTAAACATTTTATCATAATTTATTATAGTATCATATAATTGTTGTCCTATTTCTGGTGTCAATCCTCTTTTTTTAAGGATATGCTCTGCTCCTATTGTTTCAGGAGTTTCACAGAGCACTGACGTACCGCCAAAGTCAACAATTTTATCAGATACAAATCCTAATACTGCATTTGATGAAAATCCTGATGTTGGATCTGAGCCACCACATTCCAGTCCTAAAATTAAATGTGACAAATCACATACTTCTCTTTCGCATTTATTTGCTTCTTCTTTTAATGCATTAACTATTTCAATACCTCTTTGAACAGTTTTATTAATTCCTCCAACATTCTGTATGCTTATATAAAAAATCGGTTTATTTGTTTTCTTTCTTATTTCTTGGAGATATTTTTCTTCAGATATTCCTTCACAGCCAAGTCCCACTATTAAAGCTCCATATACATTACCATTTGCAATCATTCCAGATAATATTTGAACAGTGATAGAAGTATCTTTTGAATTTTGTGCACAGCCATTTGGATTATATAAATATTGTACGTCAGTTTTATTTGCAATTTTCTGAGCAACTCCTGAAGCACATATCACTCCGGGCATTACCACAACATGATTTCGTATGCCAACATGACCATCAGAGCGTTTATATCCATTAAATTTCATCTAAAACCTCCGTAAGAATTATTTTATTGCTACTTAAATTATGTGTATGAACATAATCACCCAAATTTATATTATCCGTTGCATAGCCTATTATCTCACCATATTTCAAAATAGCTTCGCCCTTTTTAATATCCTTTATTGCAATTTTATGATTCATGGGAATATTTGAAAATGTTTTTATTTTATAAATTTCTTTATTCAATTTATATTCAACATCTTCATTAACTGATATATATTTCGTAACTGTTACAACTGTATCTTTTTGGTTCATTATAACTGCATTAACCATTATTTCACCTTCTTATAGTTCTATAATATAATTATAATTAATAATGTTATTTCTTTTAAGAAAAGCAGTAAAATCAACATAATTTCCTGTAATGGAAATATATTAAATTATACTATATTTATTTTATACTAAGCATTATTTTTAAACAACAAAAAAATCACTACCTAAAAAAGCATTCAAGAATAACTATTTTAAATATATAATTTAATATACATAATTTTAGTCATATTGCCCATAAAATTAAAACTTTCCAAATGATTAAGTTATACAAATAATTTACTTTTAGTACAAAGTTTATATATATTTAAATAGTATAAATACATATAAGGATTCATAAAATTTTTATAGGGGTGAATTTATGAATAATAAATGTTGTTTTAAATGCAATGAAAGAAAAATGTTATGCCACAATATGTGTGAAAAATATAAAAAAATGAAAGAAGAAATAAATCTTATAAAAATAAAGCGTATTCAATTTTTAGATGGTTGGGGATATGATGGATGCCTTGCTCCGAAAAATGGAAAAACAAGAAAGTATGAAAAAGCAAATTTTTAAGAAATAAATCAACTCAATTATTAATATACAAGATTAAAAGTTGTTTTTAACTTAATTAAAACAAAAATCATGGATTCAATTTTCATAGCGAATCCATGATTTTATATTAATTACCCCAAACTTCTTCTGCAATTTCCTTTTATTATTTATCTTCAATACTGTCTATGTTTTTTAAAACTATGGAAATTGTTCCGTCAACATTTGTTATAAATTCAACTTTATCTTTATTATTTAGCATTTCATAAGGAATATTTATTTCAATACCTTCGTCAGTAACAATTTTTTGCTTTGTTTTAATTTTGTTAGCATAATTGAAATTAACTTTAACTTCAGGGTCTTTTAAACCCTTCATTTTAATTTCTTCTTTATATGTTTTTTTAATATCTTCATCTTTAAACACTTCTTCGGATATTTGATATAAATCGATGTTTAATGATTCTTCTACATTTTCCCTTATCATATTTTTTACTTTTGTTTTCATCATGAGATCATCATCATAAAATTCTTTTATAAGTTTATCCGTTGTTTCTGTAATTATTTTAACTTTTTCCTTGTCTGGTTTTTCTTCTTTACATCCAAGAAGATGTTTAGAAATATAATAACATGGCTCATTGTAAACCTGGCATTTTTTCTCTTTAACAAAAATTTCAAGGGTGTTTATATCTACGAAAATAAATTCATCTATTCTTTGAGATGCTGCTGGAAGAGAACATGGCTGTTCTATGATAATGTTTTTAGTACCTTCCTCTTCTTTTGAATAATGAATATATCCTTTTTTATAATTTAATTTCATTATTACCATATAATCTTTGTTAAACACATTTGCTTGCACAAAAAGAAGGTCACAAGGTTTAATATCAGGGTTTTCAGAAATTAATTTATAGAAAAATTCTGCAATTTCTTTTGAGAATTTCTTAAATTCATTGTTATCACTGTATTCTTTTATAAGTTTGAAAAAAAGTCCATCTTCATTTATGAATTTTGTTTTCTTTAAATCAGCATCGTTAAAGCATTTTAAAATATGTTTTTCAGTGTATTCTCTCATGTCTTCACCTAATGACATTAAGTTTTCAGATATAACAGGAACACCTAGGCTTGTGTCAAGTATATGTAATATGGCTCTTGATATTGATACGCTCATTATTTACCTCATTAATTTTATTTTCAATATTCATTTTACTACATTGGGTTTTTTATTTCAATTAAAAATAAATATAAGTCTACAAGCTATTAAATGACTTCCTATTTGAAATTAATGTTCATAAAAAAAACTTTTTATTACATACTATATAGTAAAATAAGGAATTACAAGGACGGTTACAATGCAAGGAATAGAAAAAGCTTATTCAGCGATTTATAAAAATATTTTAAAAACAATAAACCCAATTAAAAAGAAAATAATAAAAACTGAATGTTTAGTTCATCAGTTTATTAATAACCAATCACTTATAATTTTAAAAAATGATGGAAATATTGGTGCGTATAATTTAGTTTCCAAATATATTGAAGATATTAACGATGGTGTTGTTTGGGCTGACCAAGATTTAAAAAGCAGCAATCATTTTTACAACCCTCATACAAATAGGGGTATGTACGGAAATAGCAATGCAAAAAAAGAATGTATTGCTTATTATACTAAAGCTTTAAATGAGTATTTTTATGGAGACAAAAAAGAAGCCATGTTTTATTTAGGAGCTGCATGTCATTTGATTCAGGATTTAACAGTTCCTCAACATGCAAATGTAAAACTGTTGGATGATCATAGAAGTTTTGAAAATTGGGTTATTAAAACATACAAAACTCATGATGAATTTAAAATTAAAAATGATGGAATTTATTTTGATTCTATAAGTTATTATATAGATTATAACAGTAAAAAGGCCCTAAGTGTTTATCATAAATATTCTGATTTAAAGGATGATGAAAAAAGATTTTATAAAACTTCTTCAGTTACTCTAATTTTAGCACAAAAGACTACTGCTGGAATGATGTATAAATTTTTTTATGATTTACAGAGAATTACGCCAATTATTGAAATTAAGAGAAAAAGACATTAATAAAAAAAGGACTATTTTTAATGAGCTAAGATGTTAATTCTTATCTTATTAAGAGCAGTCCTTTTTTTATGAATTTTTACTATTTATCGTATTTATGTAACCATTTAATTTACTAAATTATTTCTCACATTAATATCATTTCATTTTCATATTTCCAACACATTAAAATATTATCCTTTACTTACAAAACAGGAGGAAACATATGAAATCAAATAATGTTTTTGAAAGAGTTGAAAAAAAATATTTAATTGATCAAAATAAATTTAATTTATTTTTTCAATATATTAAGCCATACATGACAGTTGATAAATTTGGGCTTCATACTATTTGTAATATTTATTATGATACTGACAATTATGAATTAATCAGAAACTCTATAGAAAAACCAAAGTACAAAGAAAAATTAAGGCTGAGAAGCTACGGTGTACCGAAAGATAATGATAATGTATTTTTAGAAATAAAGAAAAAATATGATGGTACAGTTTTTAAAAGAAGAATTAATTTAAGTTTAAAAGAAGCTGTTGATTATCTGGATTATGGCATAAGGCCTAATCGCCATAGTCAAATATTAAATGAAATAGATTATTTTATTAATTTTCATAAACCTACTAAAAAAGTTTTAATTGCTTATGAAAGATTAGCTCTCTTTGCCAAGGATGATGCTGATTTTAGAATAACTTTTGATCACAATATAAGAAGTAGAACATATGATTTACATTTAAGCAAAGGTGATTATGGAAATCCAACTTTAGATTTTGATTCATATTTAATAGAAATTAAAACTTCTTCATCAATACCTCTTTGGTTAGTAGAAATAATGTCTCAATTAAACATTTATCCTGCATCTTTTTCAAAGTATAGTACTGTTTATAAACAAGATTTAATACACAGTATTGATTATAAAAATCAAAGTTATGAACAATTCATTATAAACGAAAATCAATTAAGTGAAAATATATCAAATTATTGGAGGAATGAAAATTGTTTACAAGTACATTAAATACAGCTGCATCTCTGTCAATCACAAGTGCTTTTTTAAGCATAACTTGTGCATTAATATTAGGTATTGCCATAGCTTTAACATATATGGCAAGTGATTCATATTCTAAAAACTTTGTTATCACTTTAGTAATGCTACCACTTTTAGTTCAAATTGTCATAATGCTTGTCAATGGAAATTTAGGAACAGGAATAGCAGTTATGGGAGCATTCAGTTTAGTTAGATTTAGATCAATTCCAGGAAGCTCTAAAGAAATAAGCTTTATTTTCTTTGCAATGGCCACTGGTTTAGCTACTGGGATGGGATATATAACCTATGCGGTATTTACAACTTTAATTTTATGTTTAGCATTTTTAATTCTTTCTAAATCTAAATTTGGAAATATTTCTAATTCTATGAGAAAGTTAAAAATAACAATCCCTGAAGACTTGGACTATACAGAAGTTTTTGACGATATATTTAAAACATATACTAATAAAGTTGAGTTAGAAAAAGTAAAAACTACAAACTTAGGTAGCATGTTTGAACTTAATTACAATATCGAACTAAAAGATTTATCTAAAGAGAAGCATTTATTAGATGAACTTCGCTGCAGAAATGGAAATTTAACTATAATTTGCAGCAGAAATCAAACTAAAGATGAACTTTAATTAAAATATAAAATATAATGGAGATTAATAATGAATATAAAATATAAAAAAATATTATCCGCAATGTTATGCTTTACATTAATTTTTACACTTTCAGCATGTAGTCAAAATACTGATTCACAAAAATTTGTAGTACCTACAGAAAACTCAAATTCAGCTGAAAGTGATTCACCTTTAAATATGAGTATTAAAATTAGCGACTTAGTAACTTATGATGAAGATGATTATTACACAAATTATCAAGAAGAAAACCCTAATTATATTAATTTAAATGGCACAGAAATTTCATTTGAAGGTAATGGTGCTATAATTGACAATGGCACTATAACTATAAACCAAGCTGGAACTTATGTAGTAAGTGGAAAATTAAGTGACGGTCAAATCATAGTAAATGAAACAAATGATGGAGTTGTTAAATTAGTATTAAACGATGCTGATATAAATTGTTCATATAGCTCAGCAATTTATGTAATAAATTCAAATAAAACAGTTATATCTTTAGTAGAAGGAACTGAAAATACAATAACGGATGGAATTACTTATACAAATGTTGATGAAACGACTTCAGAACCTAACTCTGCTATTTTTAGCAAAAGTAATTTGACTATTACAGGAAGCGGCACATTAAACGTTAATGGTAACTACAACAACGGAATCACATCTAAGGATGATTTAAAAATTACTGATGGAAATATAAATATCATTTCTGCAGATGATGGTTTAATGGGACGTGATATGGTTGCAGTAAAAAATGGAAATATAAAAATTAATTCTATAGGTCATGGTATTAAATCTACAAATGATGAAGATACAACAAAAGGATATATTGTCCTTGAAAATGGTATTTATAATATAACATCCAGTACTGACAGTATTCATGCTCAAACATCACTTTACATAGTTGATGGTGAATACACGCTGACTTCGGATGATGATGGAATACATGCTGATACATCTATAGAAATAGCATCTGGAAATATTGATATTACAAAAAGTTATGAGGGAATAGAAAGTTCTGTAATCACAATATCAGGCGGAGAAATAAATATTATTGCATCCGATGATGGTATTAATGTTGCAGGTGGCAATGATGGGTCAGCTATAAATAAAAGACCTGATCAAAGTACTTTTTCACAAAATGCTGATAGTAAGCTAAACATTAACGGCGGAATTATTTTGGTAAATGCTGAAGGTGATGGATTGGATGCAAATGGTTCAATTTATATGACAAAAGGTAATGTTACAGTATTAGGCCCTACATCTAATGGAAATGGTGCTTTGGATTATGACGGTGAGTTTAATATAACAGGTGGAACATTGATTTCTGCAGGTAGTTCAGGGATGGCTCAAGGACCATCGGATAGTTCAACACAAAATTCTGTAGTGATAAAATATTCTGAAATACAAAATGCAGGAACACCTGTAATAATTAAAAATGCAGCTGGAAATACAATATTTACATTTACATCTCCTAAAGAATTTCAGACTGTTGTTTTCAGCTCACCTGATTTAATGCTTAACGAAAATTACTCATTATATTCAGATGATTTAAATTCTGGCAAATTAGCTGATTTCACACTTACAGAAAATTCAACTTGGATATCTGAAACAGGTGAAGCTGTTTCTAAAGGTGGTGGTTTTGGTGGTGCTAAAGGAGGTGGCATGAGACCTGACAAGCCAAAAGGAGAATTTCCAAAAGTAGAAGGTCAAACTCCTGACGGAACATCAAGTTCAACTCCAAGTACAACTCCAAATTCAACTGGTGAAGATATTTAAATGTAAAAAATTCAGTAGGTTAGTCCTACTGAATTTTTTGCTTAAAACATATTTCTTATAAACATATTATCATTTTTTAATAAAGTTTCAATTGTTTCATAGCCAAGTCTGTGTAAAAGTTCTATTACATATGGATTATCTGCTGGGGTTTTAAACTGAGCTTCTTCTCCATAATTTTTTACATATTCTCTACCCTGATCTTTATCAATTATTATTTTAGGACCACCAACACATCCTCCTACACATCCCATGCCTTCTAAAAAATTTGCTGTTATTTTTCCTTCTTTTATTTCATTTAAAAGTTCACGGCACTGAGGTACTCCATTTGCCTGTTTAGATTTAAAAGGAATTTTTCTGTTAGGTCTTAGTCTATATAATGTTGACTCAATAGCTTCGCTTACGCCACCTGTATGTGCATAAATTCTTCCAGCTTTTGAAGAATGGTCTCTTAAATCTTCTTCTAAATTTTTAGGATCTATACCTGCAATTTTAAAACAATCTTTTACTTCTTGAAATGTCATAACATAATCCGTAGAGTCTGCAATATCTTTTTCTCTTGATTCAGCTTTTTTAGCAACACATGGACCTATAAAAACTGTTTTTGCTTCAGGATGAATTTTTTTTATACTCCTTCCACATGCAACCATTGGAGATACGGATGGTGGTATATGTGGAACTAAATCATTATATACTTTTTTAATCATTCCAATCCACATTGGGCAACAACAACTAGTCAGTAAAAAATCTTCATCAGTTTTAATCGAATGATCAAATTCAAGTGCTTCTTTTAAAGTCAATATATCTGCAAAAAGAGCAACTTCAATCATGCCCGAAAATCCTAACGCTTTAAATGCACTTCTTAATTTGCCTGGTGTTACATCTTCATTAAATTGTCCCATAAATGCTGGAGCAATCATTGCATAAACAGGAGCTACATCATTATTTATTAGTTCAAATACAGGCAATAAATCTTTTCGGTCTGTAATATTTTCTTTAATGCATGATTCAATACATTTTGAACATCCCAAACAACGGTCATCAATAACATTAAAATTTCCATCATCATCCTTAACCATTGCATTAAATTCACAGATATTTTTACATTTTTCCTTTTGTTCTTCTGAACAATCACAGTTTCCAAGCCTAATAACAGTTGGATGTTTGTCTGGATTTAATAAGCAATCAAGGTGATGTTCATCAAAATCAAGCAAATTTTCCTTATTTTTTAGTTCATCATCAATTGTTTTATTTACTGCTGAATCTAAAAGATGATAATAAAGATCATAAAAAGAATTCATTATTCCTCCTTAGGTGTATAATAATTATATTATAACCAACTTAAGGAAGAATAATCTTTAATTAATTACTTCTGTTACTTCTGCTTCTTCATATGTGTCATTTAAATATTCTGCTCCAAATTTTTGCATTTGTTCTAAAATAGGAATGATTTTTTTTCCAGCATCTGTTAAACCATATTCTACTTTAGGAGGAACGACAGGATATACTATTCTATAAATTATATTATCTTCTTCTAAACTTCTTAGCTGTTGAGTTAACATTTTTTGAGTAACTCCTGGAAGCATACTTTTAAGTTCACTAAATCTTAACACATTATAGCTTAAATACCACAAAATTAATAATTTCCACTTTCCTGCAACTAAATTTTGAAATAAGTTCATTGGACAAACATCATATTTTATACATTGATTTCTCATATGGCATAGTTTGTGTATTCCTACATTTTTTTCTTTCATAATATCTCCCACGTTAGTATCTTTTTGTCATATATGATATTTTATTATACATACATCTTTAACGAAAGCATTATAACATATTTAATTTATTAATACAAATTTTCTTTATAAAATTTTTAAATAAAGTACTTTTACTTTTCTTCACTTTCTAAGGTTGATGCTTGAGCTGCTGCAGTTAAAATAGTTTGACCAATATTAACAATAAAATTACCAAGAGAGTTTAGCTGGTTTGAGTTTAAATCGTCTATTAACAAAACGCCTATTACCGAAGACAATAAAGCAAATTGCTTAGGTGGTAATGAAAAAAAGCATGACATCATATCATTGTTTATGTATTTATTACTGTTCGAAATCTTTTCATTTCTTAATATATCTTCCCTGCCTATTCTACTATTTTCCATAATAAATCCTTCCTTTTTTAAATATACTATGTTAATATATGTTCCATTTTTAATGAAGTGAAAAAATTATACACAAATTAATTTTTTACTCATATATTAATAATAAATCGAATAATCAGGAGTGATAATTTGTTTAATAATTATGATATACCATATATGAATCCATACATGCAATGTTCTAACTACGGAATGGATTTCTCACAAGAAGGCTTAGCTTTGGCTATAAATCTCATACAAGAAGCAGTTCAAGATGAAAGACATGATGAGCTTTTATATGATTACTTAATTAATATTGCACCTACTCAAGAAGAAAAAGATATTATTACATCCATTAGAAATGATGAAAGAAATCATAGAAAATGGTTCAGAGATGCATATAGATATTATACAGGAAATATCATAGAAGCAAAAGATGGGGAAGATTTTAAAAGACCTGCATCATATTTAGAAGGAATCAGCAATGCAATATTCGGTGAATTAAATGCAATGGAAAAATACCGTTACATTAGGGAAGGTTTGCCAGAAAGATTCTTCCGAGATATAGCATTTAGAATACTTACTGATGAAATGAAACATGCGACAAAATATAATTATATACTGAGCAAAAATGCATTAAGCACTAAATAACACTTCCCCTTATAATTAACTCATACACCTTTTTAAACTAAAAACCTCAAATTAAAAAAATTTGAGGTTTTTAGTTTTTTAATATTATATTTGTTCTACATTTCTTCTATCTAATTTAAAACCAATTGTTTTTTCAATATCATTTAATATATCCATATCTTTTGGTGTAACAAACAAACATGTATATCCTTTTTCTCCAGCTCTGCCCGTTCTACCTATTCTATGAATATAAGACTCGCTTGTTTCTGGAATATCATAATTATAAATATGGCTTACTCCACTTATATCAAGACCTCTAGCTGCAACATCCGTAGCGATTAAATATTGAACATCACCATTTCTAAAAGATTTCATTGTTCTTTCCCTTTTAGACTGTAAAATGTCTGAGTGTATTATCAAGCATTTAAATCCCCTGTCATATAAATCCTCTTCTAACTTATCGGCTCTAATTTTAGTTCTGCAAAAAATTATAGCCATGTATGGATTATCTTCATTTAAAACAGCACAAAGTGCATCTTGTTTTTTTCTATCCGTTGTTTCAACAACATTTTGTTTAATATTTTCAAGAGTAACAGTTTGTTTTTCTACTGTTATTTCTACAGGATTTTTCATAAATTTATATGCAAGTTTTTTTACATCTGAATTTAATGTAGCAGAAAAGCATAATGTTTGACGCAATTTATTTGTTGTTTTTAATATTGCTTCCACTTCAGGTTTAAATCCCATTAAAAGCATTTGGTCAGCTTCATCTATTACAAGAGTTTTTAGTTTGCTTAAATCCACAGTTTTTCTTTCTAAATGGTCTAAAAGCCTTCCTGGAGTTGCAATTATCAATTGGATATTTTTATTAAGCTTTTTTATTTGTCCAGTAATATCTTTTCCGCCATATGCAGCTAAAATATTTATATCCTTTGCTTTTGTTAATTTATTAGCTTCTTCAGTTATTTGAATAGCGAGTTCTCTTGTAGGTGTTATAATTAATGCTTGAACAGCATTCATTTCCGGGGAAATATTTTCAAAAATAGGCAGTAAAAATGCGAGAGTTTTTCCAGTGCCCGTTTGAGCTTCTCCAATTACATCTTTTCCGTCTTTAATTAATTTAATGCTCTGTTCTTGTATAGGAGTTGGTTCTTTTATTCCTGATGATTTTAATACTTTTACTATATTTTCACTTATTCCAAGTTCTATAAAATTCATTGTTATAATACTACCTCTCAATTAATGTTTTTCATTATTATAACACAATTTGAAGTTTTTACTAATGTTACTTTAAAATTAAATAAAAAAAGATGCCGCAATTTATTATTACAGCATCTTCTTAAATATTAAATGCTTTTTCAAATCTTTTTTTTGCATTTCTTACATGCAGTCTTGCAAGATTTTCACTTTCATCAGCATCACTTTTGATAATAGCATTTAAAATATTTTTAGTTTCTCTATATGCATCTATACTTTGCGTTGTTTCAAATAGAGATATTTTTCTTAGTCTTACTAAATTCTTTGTAATAGCTACCAAATTATTTTTTACAAGTGATAATATAGCCTCAGTCCATTGACTATGCAGTATTTTTATCATTTCATAATCATTATTTTCAATAGCTTCATCCATTTTTGCTACAATATCTTCAAGTATTCTAAGACTTTGACTATCCATGCTTAAACATATTTGCTTTATAGCTAAACCTTCTAATACTTCTCGAACCTCGTAGAGTTCTTGTGCATCTTTTAAAGAAATTTGACTAACAATGGAGCCTTTTCTTGTGAAATATGTTATTAAACCATCCTGATCCAACTGTTTTAAAGCTTCTCTAACAGGTGTTCTGCTAACATTAAATTCATTTGCTAAATTTTCCTCCACTAGTTTTACACCAGGCTTTAATCTATTTTCTAAAATATCTGATTTAAGCTTTAAATATACTATTTCACTCATAGACATGTTTGATTTCAAACTTTTCATAGTCTTTTTTCCCTTAATTAAAAGATTGCACTATCCCAACTCTTATGATTAAATTCAATAATATTAGACTTTATAATAATTTTAATTACTTGCTTTACTTTTATTTTTGTTTAACATTGGCTTTATAACTGGCCATAATAATGAAAAGATACTTACTATCATTAAAACTGCAGTAATAGGCTTACCAAATACAGCTGTTAAACTACCTTCATCAATCATAATAGCTCTTCTTAAGTTTGATTCAATCATACCACCAAGAACAAGACCTAAAATTAAAGCAGCATTATTAAATCCATACTTAGAGAAGAAATATCCGAATATACCAGCTATAATCATCAATACAACACCGCCTGTGCTATTTTGAAGTGCATAGCTTCCTATAGATGCTAATAATACAATTGCTGTTCCTAAAATGCTATAAGGTACTTTCAATATTTTTCCAAAAACTTTTGCTATTGCAAATGCAACGAATACCATCGCTATGTTAGTAAATATCATTGAAACGAAAACTGAACCCATATATTGTGGCTGTCTTTGCAATAATAAAGGTCCCATTTGCACACCTTTCATAACTAATGCAGACATCATTATAGCAGCAGCATTTCCTCCAGGTATACCTAACGAAAGAAGTGGAACCATTGAACCACCAGTTGCTGCATTATTTGCACATTCAGAAGCTGCAATTCCTCTAGGCTCACCTTTTCCAAATGTTTCAGGATGTTTTGAAACTTTTACTTCTGTTGTATAGCTTAAAAACGCTGCTATAGTTGCACCTGCCCCAGGAAGAATTCCAACAATAGTTCCTATTAAGCCAGCGCGAGTTATAGTACCTTTAATTTCCCACAATTCTTTAAGTGAAATGATACCATCCTTTTCTTTTATACCTTTAGCTTCTGTAATATTTTCTAACTTGCTTCTATCCTTTGTTTCTTTTAACACCTCAGTAATAGCAAACATACCTATCATAACAGGAATCATTTCTATTCCAGACAAAAGTGTCGAATTACCCCATGTAAATCTTGCAAATCCTTCAATTGGGTCCATTCCTACTGTAGCAAGCCAAAGTCCCATTAATCCTGATATCAATGTTTTTATTACATTTCCTTCATCTAATGCAGTTAATACCGAAAGGCCCATAAATGATATAGCAAATAATTCTGAAGGTCCGAATTTTAAAGCTGCTTTTGAAAGCTGAGGAGTAATCAATAGCATCAATACAGCTGCCAATATACCTCCTATTGCTGAAACAATAAGTGAAATACTCAAGGCTTTCATTGGCTGACCATTTTGTGCCATGGGGTGCCCGTCAAATGTAGTAGGTGCACTTGAAGGAGTACCTGGTATTTTAAATAAAATTGCTGTAATACCTCCTCCTGTTATAGATGCACAATATACAGCAACTAAAAATGCTATAGAAGTTACAGGGTCAAGTCCATACGTAAATGTAAGACCTAAAACTACAGCCATGGATGCACTTACTCCAGGCAAAGCGCCAAATATAACACCGATTACTGTACCAAAAAATATTAGTAAAAGAGTATTTGGAACAAATACTATATCTAAACCTAATTTAATTAATTCCATTCTGCCACCTCCTATAGTATTGATTCAATAAATAAAGCAAAAGTTCTGAATACACCGATTCCTCTTGGGAGCATAATATTTAATACTGTATTAAACAATAAATACAAGAGTACCACTGTAATTACTGAAGATATAATAAGCTTTATTATATTTTTTTGACCAAGCAGTCTTGAATATAGCATAAACAATATAATTGATCCGAAAATAAATCCTAATTTATCTAATGTAAGAGAATATAACAGTAATAATACGCTGCCTATAAACATTTTGCTTGTTACAATCTTTTTAATATCAAAGTCTATTTTAAAGCTTTCGCCATCTTTTCTGTTTTTCAATATTTTATAAATATTTGCAGCTATGCTTAAAACAAGTAAAACCAATATAATTTGTGGCCACTGTGCCCCATCCAATTGTCCTTCAACATGTTCTGGAGCTATTGCGCCAACATAGAAATAACAATATATGAAAAATATTATTAGTCCAGCATTGAATAATAGTTCTTGTGCCATAAAATTCACTCCTTTATCAATTTTAAATATGCAAATAGAAATATATATAAACATAACCCCCTTTTATGCTCTCACAATTTATGATTTTGAAAAGGAGGTTATAAATTCACATATTATTAATTTTTCTATTTAGCTCTAAGTTCCTTCATAGTTTCATAGTAATCTAACCAGATTGTTTTGAAATCTTCTTGATTAGCAAAACCAGGTCTGTCATTTAAACCTACAGATTCTTTCCAATCAGTCCATTCTTGTTTATCATTAACTATAATTGCTGCAGCTTCTAATGCATCTATAGCTTCTTGAGGAGTACCTTTCATTGCAACAATACCTCTCCATGGTCCTAAATAAGCATCTAATTTAAGTTCACCTGTACATTGAACATCTGGAAGATTTGAAGCTCTTTCTTCAGCTAATAAAACTATTCCCTTCATGTCGCCTGATTCTAAATATGCATTACCATCAAAAGGACTAGTTAATACCATGTCAGTATGTCCTCCCATTATAGCTGCATTAGCCTCAGCACCACTTG
Source organism: Firmicutes bacterium UBA6132 (assembly GCA_002435835.1). The sequence continues at coordinate 5,032 of DIVM01000162.1, read as the reverse complement.
CATATGGTATAAATGATAATTCTATACCTGCTGCATCACAAAGTTGTTGAGCAGCTGCTCCATCAATTCCATTAATAGACATCATACCTAATGTAGGTTTTTTATCTGGATTAGCTTTGCAATATGCAACTAATTCTTCAAAATTATTATATGGTGTATGTTTACCAGCCAAAATAATATTAGAGTCCTGTACTAATCTTGTAACCGGCATTGTTTCATTTAAAATATCATATTTTGTAGTTCCATCAACAGCTGCTATAATATGTGATGGAGTGAACATTGCAAATGTATATCCATCAGCAGGCTGATTTTTAACAAACTCTGCACCTACAACACCACCAGCACCTGCAATATTATTAATGTTAATAGCTACACCTAATTCTTTTTCCATTAAAGGAGCCCAAGCTCTAATTGTAGTATCAGTACCACTTCCAGGTCCAAAAGGTATTACAATTTCAATTGGTCTTTCAAATTTAAAAGCAACTGGTGTTGCTGGATCTGTAGTAGCCGGTGCTTCTGTTTTTTTACTGCAACCTATAAAAGAAACCACTAAAACTAAAGCCATAATTATTAATAAAATTTTATTCTTTTTCATTATTTTTATCTCCCTTTATAATTTTTGGAATCATATTTACTGCATTTGGTAAAATTAAAATATTATTTGGATTTTTTTTCTTTAATGTAAAATCAATCGCTTCTTGAAGATTTGGGGCCCAGCCCATCATCATTTCTTCCAGCTCATCTTTTACTAAATACTCTGATACAACAATTATCCAGCCTTTTATCATTGCTCTTGCATACATAAATGCCTTGTTACTGCCAACATCATAACCCTCATTTTTAAATCTTTCCACAACATCCTCAGGATCTTTAGCTAATGTTAACCATTCCTTTAGTACACCTTCACCATAACCGTCCCTGCACTCTGCAACTAAAACAAATGTACAATTAGGTTTGCCAAGCAATTCAGCTACTGATAATGCTTTTTGTGCTTGATATAAATTACTATCCCGCGGATATCCTCCTGGGCTGGCAATAACAATATCTGCCTTTTCTGAAATATTTACTTCACTTACATCTTTGCATATATCAACTCCTTTTTCATGTGCTTCAATTATAGCTCCAGCAACAAAAGCTATGTTTTGTTTATGGGGATTTTGAACTGCATTAACCATAAATTTAACATTAACTTTTTTTGCAACATCCAAAGCAACTTCGTGAAATGGATTTCCATATATAAATCCCATAGCAGGTTCATATGGTCTTATTGGTAAAGAATGATGAATTTTAAGAGTTTCAAATCCAGCTAATCCTGGAACAATACTTTTTCTTCCTCCGCTAAATCCAGCTGAATGATGCGGAGCTATTAACCCTGTTACAATACAAAACGTACATTCTACTATTGCCTTATTAACATAAATAGGTACTTCATATATTGACTCACCTAAGTACACTAAGCTATCGTTATCCTTACACTGATGAATTATAATTTCAAATTTATTAACTACATCCTGCCCTAATATATTAACCAATTCTTCTGAAGTTGGCTTTCTGTGACTTCCAGTTGCAATGATAATTTTAATTTGTTTTAAATCTAAAATTTTAGTTGATAATCTATTAATTGTTTCCTTTACAATTAAACTATTAGGTCCTGGTCTGGTATGATCATTAACAACAATAAGTACTTTATCATCATCTTTAACCATATTTTCAAGTTTAAGAGATCCAATTGGATTATCCATAGCATTTTTGAGCATTAATTCTTCATTTTCAGTAAACTCATCACCAATTAAATCAATTGTTTCTACATTTATAATGTCATTAATCTCTGCTGATTGAAAACCATATCCATAAGGAACTTTAATTTTGCTCAATGTATTCTCCTTACACTAATTTAATAATATAATTATAACGATATATTTTTATATTTTTCTATATTAAGAATTTTTTCTATGATATCATTTTCATTTTCATGTGCAATTTTTATAAGAGGAGCAACTTTTCTTTCTATTTCATTTTTTGTTATAGGATTATATACACTACCTAATGCATCCTTTATTTCAACTTCAAATTCTTGACCACCTAACATACTAATTTTAGATTTACATCCCCAATGTTCTGGATATGTTTTTGTAAATTCTTCGTTAGGTTTTACTTTAACCTTTTTCAAAAGAGTTTGCACTTTTGTATCTGTAATTGATTGTATATTAAAATGTTCCAATGTAACACTCCCATAAATAAAAGCTGTTGCAAATGTATAAGGGGTTGAAAATTTCGCTTCAGTTGAAGTTTTTGGGCTTATGCTTCCTTCGGTAAGTCCACATTGTTTGTATCCTACTAAATATGTATCAATTTGAATTTCTTTTATTTGATTAATATTAATATTATATTTATCTCTTAAATATAATGCTGAATCAATTGAGCAATGTGTACTTCTGCAGCACGGATATGGTTTATTATCCATATTTAATATTTCATAAATTAAACCTAAATCCTTTGTTACCAAGGATAATTCATACTCATCGGACATTGCTTTATACAAACTTCCATCTTTAGCATTTAATATATTCTTTGGTCCAGTCATACCTGATTTTGCTAATATTGCAGCTTCAATTCCACATGATGTTGCACGTGCTGGATGTAATATTTTAGAACTTGCACTATCTTCAAGAAAAGCCCAAAGTCCAAATGATTGAGTTCCAGCCATACCTAAAGCGTTTGCCGTTTCATTTTCATTTAACTTAAACAACTTTGCAGCAACTGCAGCAGCTCCAAATGTCCCTGCAGTAGATGTTACATGCCACCCCTTGTTTCGATGACTTGAAACCCCAAAACCCATTCCTATTCGAGACATGGTTTCATATCCACATAAAACAGCTTCTAAAAATTCTTTACTTGTTGAATTAAGATATTGTGATAAACAAATAGCTGCTGGAACTACAACAGTTCCAATATGNNGTATGTACATCATCTAACTCCAACCTATGTCCCATCAAAGAATTTATAAAAGCAGCTTGTACAAATGGCAATTTTATGTTATGCCCCCAAACAAGAACATCATTATCACTTTCAACATGATATAACTTTTTATATTCTTTGATAATGTTTTCAACTAATTCATCTTTTGAAGCACCAACAGCTACAGAAAATGAATCCAAGACGCAAAGTTTTATTGCTTCAATTACTTTTTGAGTTACATTCTCTAAATTTAGTTCTACAATAAATTTAGATAGTTGTTCTAATTCTGTCATATTCTCACATCCTAATATAGCAGTTAACGATTGCAAAAATAAAAATAATTGTATACAATCTGTATACAATTATATATTAATTTTATTTCACAAGCAAATATTAAAAAGGTTATACAACATATAGGTTTTTCCTATAATGAATATTAAATTGAATTATTGTAATTTTGAATACGGAATATACACGTTGCCATCCAATACTTTTCTTGCCGTTCTATAAATACTTTCTTTTAATATTACACCATTTACCATTTCCACAACAACTTCCATGGGACCATAAGGCTGCCCAATTCTTGTTCCACCTCTGATTATTGAACACGGTACAACAATTGACTCACGATACATAATTGTCCTCCTTAATATTTATAATTATATAGGTTGATTTATTTCAAAAAACTCATGAATAAGATTAATAAATACTTTAGCAGCTTTAGATAAATACATACTTGGATTAGTTGCAATACATGTATCCCAAAAAGCATACTCACTATTTTCAATATAATAATAATCAGCTTCATATTTGCCTTCAAAAATTTTAATGTATTGAAGAGGTATAAGTGTTATACCAAAACCAGTGCTGGCAATTCTTCTTGCACTCTCAAGACTTTTTAATGTTAAATTTATATTAGGATTAATACCAGCATTATTAAAAATAACATCACATACTTGTCTACTCCTTTTATCTTTATCTAATAAAATAAAATTTTCATCTTTAAATAAATTTAAATCTATAAAAGGAAATAGAAATTCTTCTTTATTTTTACTATATACTGATAAATGATGATTTTTTTTAGTTACTAACATAAATGGATCTCTAAATAATATATCATGATAAATTGATTTATTTTCTTTTAAAGGATGATTATGCATAAGAGCAAAATCAATAGTTCCCTCTAATAACGAACTTTCTAAATCTGTAGAATTCATTTCACTAATATAAATTTCAATATTGGGATATCTGTCTTTAAATTGAGGAATTAACTCAGGTAATATATAAGTTCCCATAAAGCCCGTAATCCCAATACTTACCCTACCTTTTTTCAAATCATTAATATATGTAACTTCATTTTTAAAATCATCATAAATATTTAATATTTCCGTAGCAGCTAAATAATATTTTTCTCCTGCTAAAGTTAACATCATACCATCATGGTTTCTGACAAAAAGCTTAGCCCCCAATGACTCTTCTATTTTTTGTATAGCTTGGCTTAAAGAAGGTTGCGCAATAAAAAGTTTCTTTGACGCTTTGGAAATGCTTTTTGTATCTGCAATCGTTTTTACATACAGTAATTCTCTTTCATTCATAAAAACTTCTCCTCGTATCATAGGTAATACCTATGATATGTATAATAAAATACATATTAGACTATATTTTAAAAATATTATACACTTATTATATGAAATAAACAATCAATTATTTTATTATTTTAATTTGTAATAATAACGATATCCTTAATTTTTTAAAAATATATTTAAAAATATAAACATATAATTAGGAGGGTACATGAAAAAAATTGAAATGTTAACGCCATTAGTTGAACTTGATGGTGATGAAATGACAAGAATCATTTGGAATTTAGTTAAAGAAAAGCTTTTAAAACCTTATATTAATTTAAATACCATTTATTTTGATTTGCACTTAAAAAATCGTGATGAAACTAATGATCAAATAACTATTGATTCTGCAAATGCTATAAAAAAATATGGTGTTGGTGTAAAATGCGCTACAATAACTGCTAACGATGATAGAAAAGAGGAATACAGTTTAAATAATGCTCTAAAAA
>DIVM01000110.1 GCA_002435835.1 Firmicutes bacterium UBA6132 | reverse complement strand
CAATTAAATTTGCAGCATCAATAGAACTTTTACATCTTGCAACACTTGTTCATGATGATATTATAGATGATGCTGATTTAAGAAGAGGAGAATCAACTCTTCAAAAAAAATTCGGTAAAAAAACAGCAGTAATTTGTGGTGATTATCTTTTGGCGGTAGCACTTCAATTAGCTACTTCAGTTTCAAATAGAGAAGATTACTTAAAACTTAATATGACTGAATATATATCAAAAGTATGTATTGGTGAATTAAACCAACATTTAAATAATCACAATTTGGATTTATCTGTTAGCAGATATTTAAAAATAATATCGGGCAAAACTGCAGCTTTGTTTGAAGCTTCATTTTTTGCAGGTGCTATATTGTGCGAAAATGATAAAATAATAATTAACAAATACAAAAAACTTGGAAGATATATTGGTATGCTATTTCAGCTTACTGATGATTGTATGGACTTTGAAGAGACTAAAGACACGGCTAAAAAACCTGTTCAATCTGATTATGAACAAGGGGTAATAACATTGCCGTTAATATATGCATTAAAAGAAGACAGTAATTTAAAAGAAAAAGCTAATGCTAATTCTGTTACAAGAGATGATATAAATTCTTCTGTGTTAAAAACAGGTGGATTAAAATTTACTCATTTAATGGCGAAACAATATTACAACAAAAGTTTAAAATTAATTAGTGAGTTAAATGTTTCAAAAGAAAAAGAAGAAAAGCTTAAATTAATTTTAGATAAATCTTATAGGTTAATATAAGTATATCTTATTATCTTTACTTTTTTATTTAATTGTTATATTCCGGCTTAACCGGTTTATATAAAAAATTAACATTATATTTCGTGGAGGAAATTATGAAAAAGTTAGCATCATTAGCGTTGGTTTTATCTATGTCTTTATTCGCTTTCGTAGGATGTAGCAAACCAGCAGCAGAAACACCAGCACCAGCGCCAGCACCAGAAGCTCCAGTAGCTGAGGCACCAGCAGCAGATGCTGTTAAAACAGGATTAGCTGTAATTTCAAGTGCAGAAAAATCAAAAGGACCAGAAGCAGATAAAGAAGGTACAGCTGAAGTTAACTCTGTAGTTGTAGCAGTAACTGTTGATAAAGATGGTAAAATTGTAAAAGCAGCTATAGATACTGCACAAACAAAAATTAACTTTACTAAAGAAGGTAAAATAACTACTGATTTAGCAAAAGTATTTGAATCTAAACAAGTACTTGGAACTGAATATGGTATGGCTAAAGCATCTAAAATAGGTAAAGAATGGAATGAACAAGCTGATGCTTTTGAAGCATTAGTAGAAGGAAAAACTGTTGAAGAAATCAAAGCATTTGCTCTTGATGCAGACACTCATTTAACAGATGCTGATATGGTATCTTCAGTATCTATAAAAGTTGGTGGATACATAGAAGCTATTGAAAAAGCTGTAGCTAATGCTCAAGATTTAGGAGCAACTGCAGATGATAAATTAGGTCTTGGTGTTATAACTACAATTGAGAAATCTAAAGATGCAGCAGCTGATGCAGAAGGTCAAGCACAAGCTTATACTTACTATACAGTATCAACTTTTGATGCAGATGGAAAAGTTTCAAGCTCAATAATGGACGCTTCTGTAACAAATGTTAAATTTGATGCAACAGGTAAAATCACTACTGATTTAGCAACTGAATTACAAACTAAAAATGAATTAGGAGATGCTTACGGAATGAAAAAAGCATCTAAAATAGCTAAAGAGTGGAATGAACAAGCTAATGCTTTCTCTTTATATGTAGTTGGAAAAACAGTTGCTGAAGTTGAAGGTATTGCAGTTGACGCAGAAGGACACACTACTGCAGCTGATTTAGTATCATCAGTAACAGTTGGTATAGCTGAATTCCAAGAAACATTAGCAAAAGCTGAAGCTTCTGCAAAATAATTATATTAATTATTTAAAATATAGTATATAATATATAATCATAGAGGTAGTTATACTACCTCTAATTTTTTGAGGTGAATATATTGTTTAAGTTAAATAAATTTAAAAAAGTAATTTCAATTGTTACAATAATTATGCTAATGGTAAGCTTAACAGCTTGCACAAGCGCCGAAAATCACAATACGGATGATAAAAACAATACAAAAAATAAAACACGATATGAGTCGGAATTTCTTGAATTGTTTGACACTGTTACCCGTATAGTTGGCTTTGCAGAAAGTGAAGCAGAATTTAAAGAATATTCACAAATAATTTACGATAATTTAAAAGAATATCATGAGCTTTATGACATATATAATGATTATGAAGGTATTAATAACATAAAAACGATTAATGATAATGCAGGTATTCAACCAGTAAAAGTTGACCAAAAAATAATAGATTTGCTTAAGTTTTGTAAAGAAGCATATATTTTGACAAATGGGAAAACAAATGTTGCATTTGGCTCAGTTTTAAAAATATGGCATGATTATCGTACGGAAGGTATTAATGACCCTGAAAGTGCAAAATTGCCTGCTTTTGAAGACTTAGAAAAAGCAAGTAAACATACGGATATAAACAATGTTATAATAGATGAAACAAACTCTACAGTATTTCTTAAAGATCCTGATATGAGGCTTGATGTAGGTGCTGTTGCAAAAGGATATGCAACAGAACAAATACATAAAATAGCAAGAGAGAGTGGTTTAACATCCGGTTTAATCAGCGTCGGTGGAAATGTTAGAGCTATAAGCCAAAATTCAGAAACAAAAGCACCATGGAATGTAGGAATCCAAAATCCTGATTCTCAA
>DIVM01000002.1 GCA_002435835.1 Firmicutes bacterium UBA6132 | reverse complement strand
TTATGGAAATGTTTATAAAAAAACCTCGACAAGTTTTCACAAGAGAACAAATAATTGATAGAATTTGGGGTTTGGAAGCTGATATTTTAGAAAGTAACATAGAAATTTATGTGCATCATTTAAGAAAAAGGCTTGAACCTACAAATGCTAAAATAGAAACTGTTCGTGGTGTAGGTTATATGCTTAAGGAGAAATAACATGTTTAAAAAGCTTCATTTTAAATTAACTGTTTACATGGGGTTAATCCTTGTTATATTTATGTTTTTCATAATTACAGGAATTTATAATTTTACAAGATTTATTTCTGAAGACAGTGCAAAAAAACTTATGCAGGCTGAGGCTGTTAGAATTCATACAGTTAATGATTCTTCTTATTCAGGAAAATCATTGTATTATAATAAAAGTATTACTAATAATGTGATTCCGCGAATTTATTTTATAGGATCTGATAGAATAGAAGCGAAATATATATCTTATGATGAAAACAGAAAAAGAACCTTTGTTGATGAAGATGATATAAACATAGCTTTATCAATAGAAAAAATAGCTGAGAATTCTTTTGAAACAAAAAAAGATTTTTATTTATGTAAAATTATTAGTGGTAAAAGCTATAGAATATATACAAAATATTTTAATGATATTAATGGACAACATGTAATTCAAGTTTATCAAGATATTACTAATGAAGAAATTATATGGTCCTTTTTAAGAACGGTTTTATTTGTGTTTGGTTTTACTGGAATGTTCATACTTATTGGAGTAAGTTATATTTTAATAGGCAAGGCTCTTAAGCCAGTAACGGATACTTGGATAAGGCAAAAGGAATTTGTAGCAGATGCTTCCCATGAGCTCAGAACGCCTTTAACAGTTATACAAACTAATTTGGACGTAGTTTTAAGTGATGATGAAGGAACAGTTGAAGAAAATGAAATGTGGCTTGATAATGCATACTCTGAAACAAGGGTCATGGCAAAATTAATTGACCATTTATTAATTCTTGCTAAAGCAGATGCAAATGAAGAAAAACTTGATATTTCAGAATTTAACATGTCAGAAATAGTTGAAAATGTATGTGGAAACATGGAAATGTTAGCTAATAAAAAAAATATAGATTTTGAATTAATTGCTTTGGACAGTGTGATTGTAAAGGGTGACTATGATAAAATCAGAAGGTTAGTAGTTATTTTAATAGACAATGCCATAAAATATACTGAAAAAGGCAAAGTTANNGTTTGTTTGTATACTGAAAAAAATAAAAAAATATTTACAGTTCAAGATACTGGAATAGGCATATGTGAAAAAGATTTAAGTAGAATATTTGATAGATTTTATAGAGCTGATAAAGCTCGTCATAGAAAAGGTGGAACTGGTTTAGGTTTGAGTATAGCTAAATGGATTGCAGATATCCACAGATTTTCTTTAACAGTTGAAAGCACTGTAAATGTAGGAAGCAAGTTTACTTTAAGAATGTAGGAAACAAGTTCACTCTCAGAAGGTATTATTCAAGTGAATTTTAGGGACGGACCACTTTTGGCAACAAGACCATTTGCCAAAAGAGTCCGTCCCCAAAATTCGTCCCTAAAATTTTAGAAAATTTAAAATTCACAAAATACTACAGAAACTTCTCCTTAATTACATCCCAATAATTAAAAGTCCCCGTTGTAAGCATTTTTATAGAACTTTTAGAAGTTCTGAAGTTTGCATGTTCTAATCCATCAAATTCAAATGAAACTCCATCTGCTAAAACATAAATGTAATAATCTTCTTTTCTTTCAGGATATATAGTTATTTCAAATTCAGGAGGAACTATTATACTTGTGTTTAAACATCTATAAGCATTTGAAATAATAGGTGATAGCGGTGTTATTTGCAAAGTTTTTAATGAAGGATATACTAAACTTCCACCAGATGATAAATTATAACCAGAACTTCCCATAGGTGAAGAAATAATTAAACCATCTCCACTTATTTTTTCTAAATTATTTTTATCTATAAAAACATTTAGATGAATTGTTTTCATATCCATTCTTTTTATTACTATGTCGTTAACTGCATATATTTTTTTAGTTATTTCTTTTGTTACTATTTCGCTTTCAATTAAAGAGATTTCATTAATTCTATAATCTTCATTAATATAATCATCAATAAATTGTTCTATTTGCGTAGGGTTTATTTCAGGGTAAAATCCAAGTGTTCCTGTGTTTATTCCAATAAAAGGTATGGTAGAAGTAAAATTACTATCTCGAACTCCCCTTAAAAATGCACCATCCCCTCCTATAGTAATATTTAATTTAGCATTTGGATTAAATTCTTCAGAACATGTAAACCCTTTCTCTTGAAGTAAGTAAATTAAATGTTTTTTTATTTGTAGGGTATATTTTTCTAAATTCCCAGTTATGTTAATTACATTATTATTCATTATTTATCCTCTTTACATAAAATGCTTTTTATATTATATTTAATATATAAAAAATTGGGAGATATTACATGTCCACTAACAACAAAAACCAAGTAAACAACGGTAATGTTATTAATTATACAATACAAGAAAACGATAAAAAAGTAAAGGCTATATTAAGAGAAAACTTAAATTTTTCACAACGTCTTTCAAAGAAGCTTGAGTTAGCTGATAAATTATTTTTAAATGGAACAATAACAAAATTAAATAAAAATGTTTTTATAGGAGATACATTATCCATAGAATTTAATGAAGAAGAAGACGAGTATGAAGCAGTAAATATTCCTATTGATATTTTGTATGAAGATAATGATTTAATAGTTGTAAACAAACCACCACATATTGTCGTTCATCCGACAAAATCACATCAAGGAAACACAATTGCTAATGGAGTAGCATATTATTTTAAACAAAATAATATTCAAAAGAAAGTAAGACTTGTTAATAGGCTTGACATGAATACATCTGGAATTGTAATAATAGCTAAAAATCCTTTTGCACACAATGAAATTTCTAATCAAATGAAATCAAATATAGTAGAGAAATATTATTATGCCATTGTTGAAGGAATAGTTAAAAATCATGAGGGTACAATAGATGAACCAATTACAAGGTTAAATGAAGAAGATATTATGAGAATAGTTCATCCAACCGGCAAAGAATGTATCACTCATTACAAAGTAGAAAAAAAATTTAATAATATGAGTTTATTAAAATTAAAACTTGAAACAGGAAGAACTCATCAAATAAGGGTACATTTAAAACATATAGGACATCCTGTTTTAGGTGACAGTTTATACGGGCATGAAAGTAATTTAATAGACAGACAATCACTTCATTGTTATGAAATGATATTTAGAAAGCCTTGGACTGGAGAAATAATAGATATTAAATGCCCATTACCCCAGGATATGGCAAGCCTAATAAAATAATAGAGATTTAGGGACGGACCCTTTTCTGCTTAGGGAAGGACCCTTTTCTGCAGAGGCGACCTCCCCAAATCACCCAAATCAAAAACGTTCTTATTAAGGAAGGGATATTATGAAAAAGAATATTTTATTAATAGCAACTGGTGGTACAATAGCTTCAAGTTTAACTGTGGATGGTTTATCACCAGGAATTTCTTCTGATGAACTTCTTAGTTTTGTACCAGCAGTAAGAGAAATTTGTAATGTGGATACTATGCAATTATTAAATATAGATTCAACTAATATTCAACCTGAATATTGGGTTTTAATGGTTGAAGAAATTGAAAAACAATATGAGAAATATGATGGTTTTATAATAACACATGGAACTGATACGCTATCTTACACTGCATCAGCTTTATCATATTTAATTCAAAATCCAAATAAACCAATTATAATTACTGGTTCTCAAAAGCCTATAGATGCTGAGTTTACTGATGCGAAAAAAAATTTAACAGATAGTTTTCGCTTTGCTTCTGAAGGAAATATTAGAGGAGTATTTATAGTATTTGATGGGAAAGCTATTTTAGGAACAAGAGCAAGAAAAGTTAAAACAAAAAGTTATAGTGCATTTGAAAGTATAAACTTTCCAGTAGCTGCTTTAATAGATAACAACAGAATTGCTAAATATATTGTCACAGAAGAAAGAAGAAAAAAAGTTAAATTTTATAAAAATATTTTTCCAAGCATTTTTTTATTAAAATTAGCTCCGGGTATGGACCCTGATGTTCTTGATTATATTGGTGAAAAATATGAAGCAGTAGTAATTGAATCTTACGGAGTTGGTGGAGTACCATTTTTAGAAAAAAGAAACTTTCTTGAAAAATTAGGCGGTTTAACTGAAAAAGGTAAAATTGTAGTAATAGCTACACAGGTAATGCTTGAAGGAAGCGATATGACCATTTATGAAGTTGGAATCAAAGCATTAAGAAAATATAAAATTCTTCAAGCATATGATATGACAATAGAATCAGTTATAACAAAATTAATGTGGATTATGGCTGATACAAAAGATTTTGAAAAAGTAAAAAAGAAATTTTACACATCTATAAATGATGATATATTTATATAGCAGCTTGTAACGCTTGAAGGTTGAAAGGATGTAAGCATGAAGAAAGTTGATATGCACATGCACACCTGTGCTTCTGATGGAACATGGGATGTTCATGAATTAAAAGAAGAACTCAAAAAAAATAACATAAAAATATTTTCAATAACGGACCATGACTGTGTGGATAATACTAAAAAAATGCAGGATATTATAACTCCTGAAGATGATTTAATATATATTCCTGGAGTAGAATTAACTACGACTCATGATGGACGTGAATATCATTTAACATTATATAATTATGATTATAATGATGAAAATTTAAAAAGATTAATTCATATGAATAATGAAAATAAATTGAATTCTAATTATGAGTATATTAAATCATATGTATCACCAAAATATGAAAATGTATCTATTGAAGATTTTGAAAAATATGATTATGACAGAAAACGCGGTGGTTGGAAATCTGCTAATTATTTAATTGATAAGGGTATTCATACAGATATGTTGGATCATTTAAAAGATGTTGGTAAATCTGGATTGAAAGCTATATTTAAAAATCCAGAAGAAGTTATAAAAATAGCTAAAAAAAGTGGAGGAAAAATATTTCTTGCTCATCCTTCATACCATTATAGAAATGGTGTTATGCCAGAAGAAGAATTAAAATTTTGGCTTGAAGCAGGTATAGATGGAGTAGAATGTTATTCTCCATATAATCAAGGTTTTGAACAGTACTATGTGGATTTCTGCAAAAAAAATAATTTAATGATTTCTGGTGGTTCTGACTGTCACGGTAATTTTATACCATCAAGAAAACTTGGAATGCCTCATGTTGAACTTAGTGATTTAAATATTAAAAAATTATTAAATTAAAGGGGGCTTTATGTACAAAGATAAAAAAGTTTCTGTTGTTATAGTTGCTGGAGGAAAAGGAACAAGAATGGGTTCTGAAATTCCCAAGCAATACATGGATATAGGTGGTAAAACAATAATAGACACGACCATATATAAGTTTGAAAAAAGCAACCAAATAGATGAAATTATTTTAGTTGTTAATGAAGAAGAATATGATTATGTAAAACATAACATAGCTAAAGATTACGATAAAATTATTACTGTAGTAGTAGGAGGAAAATCAAGAACAGAATCTGTTTATAATGGATTAAAAGCAGCTGATAAAAATTGTTCAATAATTTTAATACATGATGGAGTTAGACCTTTTGTATCATATAATCTAATAAGTAGCTGTATTGAAAATGCATATGAATATAAAGCATGTATACCTGTTATTGAAGTTGTTGACACTATAAAAGAAATAAATAAAGAAACTGAAACTGTTGAGAAAACTCTTAATAGATCTGATTTAAGATCAGTTCAAACGCCTCAATCATTTGACTATAAGTTAATAATTGAATGCTATGAAAAAGCAATTAATGAAAATTCAGAAAATGCAAATTTTACAGATGATTCATCCATAGTGGAATATTACGGATATAAAGTCAAAACAATTGAGGGACTTCAAAGAAATATGAAAATAACAACACCTCTTGATTTAAAAATTGCAGAAATATTAGCAAGTATATATTAGAGTAAGATCCTCCTAATTGCTTAGGATGACAAAAATAAACTTTGACATAAAGCTAAAGTATATATTAGAAATAATATATACTTTTAATTTATAATAATATAATAATATAAAGGAACAAAGGAGTACATATGAAAATTGGAATTGGTTATGATGTTCATGCTTTAGTAGAAAACAGACCTCTTATAATAGGAGGGGTTTTAATTCCTTATGAAAAAGGTCTACAAGGTCATTCTGATGCAGATGTTTTAATACATGCCATTATGGACAGCTTGTTAGGCGCTATGGGAATGGGCGATATAGGATGTTTATTTCCTGATACAGATAGCACTTATAAAAATATAGATAGCCGAATACTTCTTAGAAAAGTATATGCATTAATGGAAGAAAACAATTTTAAAATTGGAAATATAGATGCAATAATTATAGCTCAAAAGCCAAAAATGAAAAATCATATAGAAGAAATGAAAAATGTATTAGCTGAAGATTTAAAAACAAATATTAGAAATATAAATATTAAAGCTACTACAACTGAGCATCTTGGATTTGAAGGAAGAGGCGAAGGCATAGGGGCACAGTGTGTGTGCTTGTTGGAATATGTGGAAAAACTATGAAAAGAAGCTAAACATTGAGTATATCTAAATGTATATACCTCTGATATAATAAGTGAAAACAATCAATGAACAATATAAAATTATTTTAAATAAAATGAACAGTTTAGTAAAAAAATAATGAAAAGTGAACAATTGAACATGGAACAATACATTGTTCCATGTCACGTATAAGAGTTATATCATTTTTCATAATCTAATTATTACTGTTCATTGTTCATTGCACAGGGGGTAAATATGAATTTAAATTTAAATATATATCAAGTACTATCTATTATTGGAGTTTTAGTTTTTTGCTATTTTGTATTTTTTAAAAATAAAAAATCAGCACAAAAAGAAATTAATAACTTAAGTGATATAGAATATATAAGTTCATCAAACACAGGTTTTGATGATATAGCAGGAAATTATGAAGCAAAAGAAAGTTTAAAAGATTTAGTTGATTTTATAAAAAATCCAGAAAAATATCAAAAGTTTAATGCTCGTATGCCAAAGGGCGTACTATTATATGGTTCTCCAGGAACAGGAAAAACTCTTATGGCAAAAGCATTAGCTAAAGAAGCTGGCGTTCCTTTTTATGCGGTATCAGGTTCAGATTTCGTACAAGTTTACGCAGGACTTGGTGCAGGCAGAATTAGAACTTTGTTTAAAAAAGCAAAACAATCTAAAAAAAGTGTAATATTTATAGATGAAATAGATGCTATTGGTAAAAAAAGAATGGGCGGAAATATGAGAGGAAGCGATGAAGGCGATAGAACTCTTAATGCTCTTTTAACTGAAATGTCAGGATTTGGTGATGGATCAGGAATAATAGTTATAGCAGCAACAAATAGGATAGATACTTTGGATCAAGCGCTATTGAGACCTGGTAGATTTGACAGACAAATTGAAATAATGTTACCGGATAGAAATGCAAGAAAAGATATTTTAAACCTTTATATTCAAAAAAGAAATTGTAATAAAAATATTAATATAGAAAAACTTGCAGACTTAACAGTATATTTTAGCGGTGCTCAATTAGAAAATTTAATAAACGAAGCTTCTTTAATTGCAGTTAAAGATAATTCTGAAGAAATTAATGATGCACATATTGAACAAGCTTATTTAAATGTACTTGCAGGAACTGAACAAAAAAATCCAGCGGAAAATAAACGTCAAAAAATGGTTACTTCATATCATGAAGCAGGTCATGCATTTATTTCAAAATATTTAATGCCTGAAAATAAAATAATACGTGTTTCTGTTATTCCCACTAGTAAAGGTGCTGGTGGTTATACATTAAGCACACCAAGCAACGAAGAAATTATAACAAAAACAAGAATAAAAAATCAGCTTTCAGTACTTCTTGCTGGTAGAGCTGCTGAAGAAATATTTTTAGGAAATGATAATGTAACAATAGGGGCACAAAATGATATAGAAAGATCAACATCACTTGCTATAGATTATATTGCTAAATATGGAATGGATGATGAAATAGGTATTTTGAATTTTGGTATTCTTGCAGAAAAATTAAATATACCCCTTAGTTCTATAGAAAGCGCTGTAAAAAAATTAATTGATGAATTATACTCAGATGTTTTGAGCATAATAAATAATAATAAATATAGTGTTGAGCGAATAGCAAATTTATTGATGGAAAAAGAAGTTATTCA
>DIVM01000063.1 GCA_002435835.1 Firmicutes bacterium UBA6132 | reverse complement strand
GTTTTTTATAGCTCCACGATTAAGAAGTCAAGGACAAAAGCTTGGGGCACTGAGCATTTCCGATTATCTTGAAAAAAGATTGCAAAAAGAATGGGGTGTAAGTGTTAATAATCACAGCATTAGAATTATTGCTGCAATATTATTAATTTTATTCTTTATTCCTTATATGTCTGCTCAACTTACTTCAACAGGAAAAACTGTGCAAGCACTGATAGAAATTGACTATAATTTAGGTTTAATATTCGGAGCTGTATTTGTAATAGGATTTTGCTATTTTGGTGGATATAGTTCTGTTATTTATACAGATTTAACACAGGGCTTAATAATGTTATTTGTATTTGTTGCTGCTCCTATATTGTTTATATTTGGCATGTTAGGCGGTTGGAATTCATTCTGGCAACAATTATTAACGATTGATCCATTACTTGCTACATCAGTATATGGTGAAAAGGGCATAAAAGCTGCAAGCTTAGCATTTGGCTGGGTAATTTATGGTGTAGGCGAGATAGGTCAACCTCACGTTCAACAACGTTATTTAACTGCTAAAGATGATAAAACTATACAATCAGCTACATATATAATGATGATGTGGTATGTTGTTGTAATGGCTGGTTCTAACTTATTAGGATTAATAGGACGAATTTTAATACCTAACATTGCCGATCCTGAGTACATATTCCCTTCATTAGTAGTTAAATTTGCTCATCCAGTAATTACAGGTATTGTCATCGCTGCTATATTCTCAGCCATTGCATCCACTTATTCATCTCAGTTAATGGTAGCAGTTCAGGCTGTGTCCAGTGACTTGTTGCATTCATTTTCAAAGAAAGAATATTCTCAAAAGCAAATAGTTAAAATAAGTCAAGTAACTATGATTGTATGTGGCGTTCTTTCTACTGGAATAGCTCTTATGAATATAGATACAGTATTTGCTTTAGTTAACTATGCATGGTCAGCAACAGCAGCTTCTTTTGGACCATTAGAATTATATATGTTAACTAATCCTAAATTGTGTAATAAAGAGGGAGCAATGGCAGGTATGTTATCTGGAGGAATTGTTGCAACTGTATGGTATGCATTAGGTTATAGCAGTATAATACATGAAATTTTTCCTGGAATGTTAGTAGCTATTATTATAATACCAGCAGTAACAAAAGCAACTGCTAAAAATTATAAAGTGATTATTAATGAGTAGAAAGTTATTAGTTCCAAGTCTATAACAGCTATTGGTAATATTAGATATTTAAGTTCTTAAATGCTGGTAAGCATCTTCTGAAAGCATTGCCTGATTATTAAATAAGTTGATTGGGGTTATGGGATACTAATAATCCATCATTATTTATATTATAAATTTTGATAGTTCAAATGAAAAAGTTATATAATTAAAATCAAGCATAATTGTCTGATTTTAATTATATAACTAAACTAATTTGTAGTTTTTTAGAAAATCTATAAATAACTTCAAATAATAATAATTATTATTATTATACTTTTCACTTTTATACACAATAATAATAGGAAATGAAAATTCTGGTTCTCCTAAAGAAAAATATATTGGTTTAAAAGTATCATTAGTACTTTTTAAGATAAAAGTTTCAGGTAAAAAAGTAATTCCTAATCCTGCTGAGGACATTGTCATAGCGGTGTTTAAATTAGTAACTTCTACAATATTTGTCTGATTAATTTTATGATATTTAATTATTTCTCTTGAAATTTTACCCACTCTTGAATTTTCATCTACTAATATTAGGTTTTGATCTTCAATGTTTTTTAAATTTATAGTTTTATTTATATATTTATTATTTTTAAAATCATAATTTTCTAAAGCTATTTGTGAGTTTTTTGGAACTGCTAATACCATTTTATTATAATTTAATACTTGATAATCTAATATCGAACTTATCAGAGGACCATTTGTAATGCATGCATCAATTCTATCTTTTGATATTAAATTCTCCATTTCATATGCACTTTTTTCTGCTAAAATAAAATCAACATTAGGATACAATTCTTTAAATGCAGGAATTGCAGATTCCAAATATGGCTGTATTAGCCAAGATATAATTCCAATTTTTATCTCAGCTGAATTATTATTTTTTATTTCTTTTAAATTAGAAATTAATTCATCTTTGAGAAACTGCGATTTATTAATATACTCAACAATTTTTTCGCCAGCTTCTGTAAGAATAATTTGAGATTTTGATCTGATAAAAATTTTTAATCCAATTTTTTCTTCTAACTCTTTTATGTATCTACTTAATGATGGTTGAGCTATATAAAGTTTTTCTGAAGCTTTTGAAAAACTCCCCTGCTTTACTATTTCTAATATATAATCAGCTTTTATCAAATCCATATTTAGTCTCCCATTTATTGGTTATTAAATTATTTATACATTTTATGTTATAATCTTAATAACATTTTAGATATTTGATATATATTACATTAAATGTTACAATTACGTAAATGAAATCGATTCCATTTATGTTTTAAAATTATACTGTTAAAATTTAAGAAAGTCAATAAAAATTAAAGGAGGAATATAATGTTTCCTATCGAAAAAATAACAAGTAATACACAGCAAAGCTTGATGCTTTATGTTTCAATTGTATCAATTTTAATTTTAGTAGCAACTTTAGTTAGATTAAAGGTACCTTTCTTAAAAAAAGCATTTATACCAGCTTCTCTATTAGCAGGAATATTTGGAATGATTTTAGGTCCTTACATGTTAAAGGTTATCCCTGCTGATATGATGTCTTCTATTGGTGGACTTTCCAGTAATATGATTGTAATCGTTTTTGCTGTTATGCTTCTTGGAGTTCCAAGGAGTAATAAAAGTCTTAAGAGTCAGGCAAAAACGTTAGTTCCAGGGGTTATTCAGTTTTACATACATGATTTCTTTCAGATTGGTTTAGTTTGTCTTTTAACTGTGCTTATTTTTACACCTTTATTTGGAACAAATCCACTTTTTGGTAGTACATTTGAAATTGGTTTCCTTGGTGGTCATGGTACAGCAGGTGGAATGGTATCAATATTTGAGGAACTAAATTGGGCAGAAGGCGGAGATGTAGGTAAAACAACTGCTACTATAGGATTGTTAGCAGGAATATTTGGTGGTATGGCATTAATTAACTTAGGCGTTAGAAAAGGTTACACTACACTTCTTACAGTTAAAGCAGATGGCAATAATGCTAAAGAAGTTTTTGTAGAAAATCGTCCAATAGGATCATCATTAACCATTAGCAATGATGTTGTTGAAACTTTTGCTTTTCATTTTGGACTTATTGGAATATCAATTCTTATAGGTTGGGTAATAGTATGGACAAGTAAAACTTATCTGTCATTTACAATACCATTGTTTCCATTTGCTATGATAGGTGGATGGCTTCTTAATATTCTAATTCAGAGAACTACTCTTAAAGATTTAGTTGATAGAAATGTGCTCTTGCGTATTCAGGGATTTGCACTGGAAATTTTAGTTACATCGGCAGTTGCATCTATTTCAATACCGGTTGTATTCACATACTGGAAGGAACTTCTAATAGGATTTGTGATTGTTATGTCAGTAACTATATGGGTATTCCTATGGCTTTCACCTCGCATATTCCCAAATAATTGGTTTGAGCATGGTATAATGAGATATGGAGCAGCTACTGGTGTTGCTGCAATAGCTTACTTGTTAATGCGTACATGTGACCCTGAGTTGAAAACTGATGCTGGTAGTATGTATGCTTTGAGTTCGACATTTATGAGTCCTTATATTGGTGGTGGATTGATAACATCAGCATATCCATTTTTGATTGTATCTTGGGGTGCTCTTAATACAGGACTAATTTTTACTGGTTTAGCAGTTGTACTGATTGCATTTTTAAGGTTCACTGGTTTCTGGATTAAGAATCCTAAGCTGGTACAAAGGGAGGAAATGGCCTCATGATAAATTCAGTAGCTGTAATAGGTGCAGGCAATGGAGGAACAGCAATAGCAGCACATATTTTAAGCATGAATGGAAGTGTAAATCTTTGTGATTTATTCCCTGAATTTCTAAAGGATATTCAAGAGAAAGGATATATTAATCTTAATTATAATGATGAAGTTACAAAGGTTAAACCAACACTCGTAACCTCTAATATTGGAGAGGCAATTAAAGGTGTAAAAATAATAATGGTAGTTACTCCAGCTTTTACACATAAAATGATTGCTGAGGCTTGTTGTGAGTTTCTTGAGGATGGTCAAATAGTAATTCTTAATCCTGGACGTACAGCAGGAGCTATAGAGTTTTTACATACTATTCGTTCCTTAGGATGTAATAAAGATATAATAGTTTCAGAATCACAGACTCTAATTTATTCTTGTCGAAAAACTGATGGTAATTCTGTTAGTATTTATGGAATAAAGAAGTCAGTAGATATAAGTTCTATTCCTGGAAATAGAATAAATGAAGTAATTGAAGCACTTACACCTTTTTATACACAATTTAATCCTGTTTCTAATGTAATGTGGACTAGTCTTTCAAATATAGGAAGTTTGTTTCATCCTATACCTGTATTACTTAATATAGGTAGAATTGAGAGTGACGAAAGAGGATTCAAGTATTATTGGGAGGGTATAAGTCCCTCAGTAGGAGAATTGATAGAAATAATTGATGAAGAACGCCTTAGTGTTGCAAATGCATATGGGGCAGATATTATTTCAGCTAAAGATTGGTTGGTTAAATCCTATGATACCTATGGTGAAACTCTATATGAAAGGATAAATAATAACAAGGCGTATGAAGAGATAAAGGCTCCTAGGAATATTCACGTAAGATATGTAACTGAAGATGTTCCAACAGGATTAGTTCCAATTTCAGAATTGGGAAAAGTTGTAGGTGTATCAACTCCAAATATTGATGCTGTTATTGAGATAGCAAGTTCTATTTATAAGACTAATTTCAGAGAAACTGGACGTTCACTAAAGAATTTGGGTATCAACGGTATGTTTAAGGAAGATATTTTGCAATATTTTAAAACAGGTTTGGAGGGAGAACTATATGAAGCATGATATTTTATTTATGAACAATTCAGTTGTTAACACTTTAGTAGCTAACGACATGAAAACAATAATTGAGGATGTGGAAAATTGCCTATCCTTATTTGATAAAGGTGATGCTATTAATACTGGGAAACTTGTAACACGTTGGGGTGATACTCCAGAGGATGAAAATAAATATGGAAGAATCAATGCGATGCCTGGTTTCATAGGAGGAGGATATAATGTTCTTGGTATTAAGTGGATTGGAAGTGGTCCAAATAATATAAAAAATGGTCTTCCACGTGCAAGTGTAACAGTTGTGCTTAATGATGCTGAAACAAAGCTACCGATAGCCATTGCAGATGGAACAAATATCAGTGCAAAGAGAACGGGTGCAGTTGGTGGGCTTGCAATAAAATATCTTGCAAGAAAGAATGCTGAAACTATGCTCATATGTGGAGCTGGAGCACAAGGAAGAACTCAGCTTGAAGCAGCATTGGTTGAATGCTCAACATTAAAAAAAATTTACTGTTACGATTTATATTTTGATCGTGCAGAACTATTTGCTACAGAAATGACAGAAAAATATGGAATTGAAGTGATTCCTGTTGAGAATTTGAAAGATGCTACAGAGAAAAGTGATATAATTGTTACAGTTACTTTAGCTACAGATCCATTTATTGAGTATGAATGGATCAAAAGGGGAGCTTTAATAATGAATATGGCGGATCATGAGGTATCTTATGACTGCGTTTCTAAAGCTGACCTGATAGTTTGTGATACCTGGGAAGGCATTAAACACAGAATGATAAGTACAGTTGCCCTTATGTACAAAGAAGGTCTCATAAAAGATAAAGACATAGATTCTGAATTGGGAGAAATTATTAATAAGAAAAAACCTGGTCGTGAAAATGATGATCAAATTATCTATTTTAATGCGGTAGGAATGGGAATAGAGGACATCACAGTTGTGGCACATGCTTATAAGTTAGCAACAGAAAAAGGGCTTGGTGTTAGAGTAAATTATTGGGAAGATGATAAAGAAACTTATTATCCAAAGTCTATGGTATTAGAAGAAAGTAGTATTTAAATCTTTTGGCTCTTTGTTCATAGTTAGGATTTGTTAATTCTAACTATGAATTGAATTACTAAATAAGAAAAGAAATATAGCAGTTAAGAAATATTTATATTTTCTATTATTATAAAGTTAAAATTTAATAATGTATCTTATCTGCAAGGAGTAGATACAGAAAGATATGGGCCAACATTGAATCCTATGGATTTTATGTTGGCTCATTTTATGATTATATGTTTTATTTTTAATCTACTATCAACAAAAAGTAGGTTTATTATAAATTGCATTAAATAAATTAATAATTTCATATCCCTAATAACAAACATTATTACAATATACGACAAAATAATTAATTTAGTTAATGTATAATTATTTCAGTGTATAAAATGTTTAACCTACTTTTTCTTAAGAATTCTAAAGTCTTTTGAATTATAAAAATATAATTCTTATTATAATTCATTTTCAAAACATTAGTGTAGTATGAGGTGTGAAACATGGATGAAAATTTAATTAAGGAAATAATTTTAGATAATGTTGAAGAAGGAATCTTAATATTTGATTTATCTCTTAAGCTTGTATATGTTAATAACAGATGTAAAGAAAAATTAGGAATAGTAGGCGAGGATATAATTGGAGAGAATGCTTTTAGTTTGTTTAAATCAGTGTCTATTGAGGATAGTCATATTTTAAAGGTTATTAATACTGGCAAACCTTTAATTGGATATTATGATGAATTTATAACATCTTATGGTAAAAAAATTAATTCATTTAACTCAACATATCCTATAAAAGAAAATGGTGAAATAATAGGAGTAATAGATATTTACCGTGAAATGGGTGGGTACCATGAGATGGAAAATAGAATAAAATTATTAGAAAATGAGCAAAAAGAAATAAAGAAAAGCAAAAACAGAAATGGTTGCGGAAATGATAATGGAACAATATATTCAATAAACAATTTTGTTGGTAAAAGCAAGGCTATTAATGACCTAAGGGAGAAAATAAATAAAATTTCTTGTAGTGATTCTTCTGTTTTAGTTTATGGTGAAACAGGAACCGGGAAGGAAGTTCTTGTACAGTCTTTACATAATTTAAATAAAAATAGGAGGGAATTTCCTTTTGTTGCACAAAATTGTGCAGCTTTGCCAAATACTTTGCTTGAAGGCATACTGTTTGGAAGTGAAAAAGGTAGTTATACAGATGCAGAGAATCGACCTGGATTGTTTGAATTATCAAATAATGGGACATTGTTTTTAGATGAAATAAATTCTATGCATATAGATTTGCAAGGGAAGTTACTGAGAGTATTGGAAGATGGTTTAATAAGAAGACTAGGCAGTTCTAAGGTAAAAAGAGTTAATACAAGATTAATTACAGCTACTAATGAAAGTCCTCAATCACTATTAAAACAGCAGAAATTACGAACCGATTTATATTATAGATTAAACGTATTATATTTAGAAATACCTCCTTTAAGAGAAAGAAAGGAAGATATTGAAGAATTAATCCATTATTATATAAAATTATATAATGAAAAATATAATAATAAAGTCGAAAAATTTTCTAATGAGGTTATGGATTTAATTGTAAATTACAGTTGGCCAGGAATNNCTATTAGCTGAGTTTTTTCTGATTAAATACGCGAATAAATACGATAAACAGGGACTGAAAATTAATCAAGACGGAATAGAAAAGCTCCTCAAATACAAATGGCCAGGAAATGTAAGAGAACTGCAGAATTTAGTAGAGAATACTGTGGGTACTATAAGAAATGAGAAAGAAATAAATACTGAGCGCTTGTCAGATACATATATAAATAAATTTATGTCCAATTCAAATTGTAAAAGTAAATTAACAGAAAATTATTTTACAAGGTCTTTAAAAGATAATATGGATACATATGAGATAAAGCTAATTGAAGATAATTTAATTAAAACGGGTGGTAATATTACTAAGGCAGCACAATTGTTAAATATTCCAAAACAAACATTATTTTCTAAAATTAAAAAGTATAATATTAATTGGGTAATAGATTTTAATTAAGGAGTAATTATGTATAAAAAAATACCTTTAAAGGATTTAATAGAAATGATTGATGAGGGTATAGTTGTTTTAGATAGCAAATATGACATAACACTATTTAATCAAAAGGCTAAATCGTTAAATGGCTTAAATCCTGAAGAAATAAAAAATAAAAAATTTCATCAAATTTTCCCCGAATTAAATAATAATAATAGCCTTATGCTTAAAGTATTGAACGGATCACCTTCAATTATTGACTATTACCAAAATATAAGTAATGAATGCGGAAGTAAAAGCTCATTGCTTATTTCCTGTTATCCTATTTATGCAGAAGATAAAGTCATTGCTTCAATGGAAATATATAAGGATATCACTAAAATGGATATTTTATCTAAAAAATTATGTAGTATACATATAAACAATATAAAACAATACGATAATATACCCAATGTATTGAAAAACAACACAATTTATAAATGTGAGTCTATAATAGGTAATAGTAAAGAAATAAAAAAAGTAAAAGAAACTTTAAGTTTAATTAAAAATTTGGATTCTTCTGTTTTGGTGTTCGGTGAAACTGGAGTTGGAAAAGAATTGTTTGTTCAAGCCTTACATAACATGAGCAACAGAAATAAATTTCCATTTGTCTCACAAAACTGTGCAGCATTTCCTGAAAATTTGATGGAAAGCATTTTATTTGGTTCGGTTAAAGGAAGTTTTACTGGTGCTGAAGACAAAATGGGATTATTTGAAATAGCTAATAATGGAGTATTGTATTTAGATGAGATTAATTCCTTGCCGATGGGATTACAAGTTAAATTATTAAGAGTTATACAAGACAAAAGAATAATGCGCATTGGAGATACTAAATTTATAGATGTTGATGTTAGAATTATTGCTTCTATGAATGAAGAGCCTTTAAAGGCAATATCTAATGGAAAGTTTAGAGAGGATCTATATTATAGACTTAATTCTTCGGAGTTGAAAATACCGCCATTGAGAGATAGAAAGGAAGATATTGAATTATTTGTAAACTATTACATTAATATATTTAACATATTACTAGATAAAGAAATAGAAGGAATAACAAAGGATGCATTAAAGGTTTTAACTGATTATGATTGGACTGGTAATGTAAGAGAACTAAAACATACAATTGAAAGTATTATGAATTTTAAGGAAGAAAAAGAAATAAATATAGAAGATGTAAGACATAAATTATGTGAAACTAAAAATCAGAATTCTGATAATTTATTTACTAAAAACCAAAATAACTTTGTTGATTCTCTAAACAATAAATTGCAGAGATATGAAAAAGAAATAATAACTAAGGCTTTAAAAATATGCAATAACAATAAAACAGAAGCAGCAAAATTATTGAAAATACCTAAACAAACTTTACATAATAAATTAAATAAATTGCAAATATATTAACTAAATTTTAATTAGTATCAAATTTCGTACATAGTATTAATTATTTGTTTAAAAAAGTATGAAATTTGGTACTTATTTTTTTTTTACTAAAAGGCATTGAATTTTAAACATAAATATTAAAAGAAAATTGGCACTAATATTGCTTATATATTTTTAGGTTAGTGATAAACTTAAATTTCCCCATGTGCTTCCTTATTCATTATGGGAACTTCAATTAGAATAGAAAAAAGATGGTCATTGTTTTTTATTTATAAAAAAACTTTGTAACCATTTGAAAATAGATATTTTAAATAAAATAAAAGGAGTGTTTTATTGACACTACCAAAATTAAAAAGGAGAAAAAAATGAAAAAAAGTATGTTAATGGTATTAGTTATTGCTTTATCAACATTATTATTAAGTGGTTGTGGTAATACCTCAAAAACCTCTAGTAGTAATGAGAAAGAAATTAAAATCCGTGTAGCTCATGTAACTAGTCAAGGTTCGCCCTATGATTGGGGAGCACAAGAGTTTAAAAAATTAGTTGAAGAATCTAGTAACGGCCGTATTAAAGTTGTTGTACATGCAGGAGATATGACTACTGACGAGATTGAAGCTTTCGAGATGGCTCAATCTGGTAATATCGAAATTGCTTGGGTAGGAACGGGTAGCATAGGCGGTTTTGCCCCTAATATGGAGCTTATAGGAATGCCTTTTTTGTTTGATGATAATGATCATATGCAAAAGGCATTTAAAGGAGAATTTGGAAAAGCAATACTTGAAGACGTTAATAAAGTCGACGGAGTAATTGGTCTTGGTTTTCATATAGATGGATGGAGAAATATTTTAACTAATGGTAAAGTTATTAATTCTGTAGAAGATATGAAAGATCTTCGAATCAGAAGTATGATGAACAATATTAGCACTGGTATGTATACTGCTTTAGGTGCGATTCCAATAGCTATACCATCTGGTGAGATTTATACTAGTTTACAAACAAATGTTGTTGAAGCTCAAGATAACAGTTTAGTTTATGCAGAGTCAGAAGGTTATATTGATGTAGTTGACTCTGCTTGCATTATTCATCACTTCTACTCAGGTGGTATAGTGTTGGCCAATGAAAAATGGTTTAATGAACTTACAAAAGAAGATCAAGAAATAGTAAAAACATGTGCTGAGAAGGCAGGAGCCTTTGCAAGTAGCAAATTTTTAGATGAGGATGATAAACTTATCGAAAAATATAAATCTAAGGGCTATAATATTACTTATCCATCAGATATCGAAGCATGGAAAGCTGCTGTTAAACCAGTTTATGACGAACAATTTAAAAATCATCCTGAATGGAAAGAATTAGTTAAAATGGTGGATGAAGTAAGATAGAAAATTACAACAGGTTTCATTAGTAAAGTTCTTTGGGTAAATTTAGAATTCAAAGAACTTTATAAGAGGAGGACGATATTTTGAAAAATTTTTTACCAACAATTCAACAAATAGGAGAACGTATTAACAATATTTCCCGCATCCTACTTGGTATAAATACAATTATTTTATCTGTTATTGTTATAGGTCAAATGCTTCTGCGTCAAATTAACATATCCTTTAAATGGGCTTCTGAGATTTCTTGTTTACTTTTTGTGTGGCAGACATTATTGGGCAGTGCTGTTGCTAGCCGTTATATGTTGCACATTGGTGTTGATATTTTAATAAACTCTTTTCATGGTATACTGAGAAAGATAATGCTAATTGTTTCTCATGTTATTATGATCATTACTTTAATGGTTTTTACTGTAGCAAGTACCCTATATACAATTTCAAATATAACACATTTGGGTGTTTCTTTCAATTTTTCTATTGCTTGGTTTTATATGTCTTTGCCTATTTGCGGTATAGTGATGATTTATCATTCTACTGTTCAATTGCTTGAAATTATATATTATGGAAAACCAGTACGTGTGCCTCTTCCAGAGGATGTAAATGATTGTACTGTTTCGGAGGTGGTAGAATGATTTGGTTGCTATTTGTTTCATTCTTTGTTTTTCTATCTATTGGAATCCCTATTGGGTTTGTATTGATTCTTTCTACGATTACTTATGCTTTTGCAATAGGGGAGATATCCTGGTTTTTAGTGCCACAACGTGTTATCTATGGTATAAATAGTTTTACTTTGTTATGTTTACCTTTCTTTGTGTTAGCAGGCAACATTATGAATCAGGGGGGGATAACCCAAAGGTTAGTCCGTTTTGCTCAGGCCTTTATTGGGCATATTCGCGGTGGTTTAGCACTTGTGGATATAATGGTGTGCATGATGTTTGGTACAATTTCTGGTTCAGCAGTTGCTGGTACAGCTGCAGTTGGCTCTTTACTCATTCCTTCCATGAAAGAAGAGGGATATGATGCTCCATTCACTGCTGGCCTTACAGCTGTTGCTTCTACCTGTTGCCCTGTCATACCGCCCAGCCTAGCTTTTGTTATTTATGCTTCTTCGGCTAAGGTCTCAGTAAAAGACATGTTTATAGCAGGCATTGTGCCAGGTATTATTATGGGGGCACTAATGATGTTAGTTGCTTTTGTTTATGCTACTAAACGTAATTATCCTAAACAGCCAAAGGCTTCAGTTAAAGAAAAGCTTGAAGCCACACTTTCTGCCATACCTTGTCTGGGTTTGCCACTTGTTGTTATAGGAGGTATTATTTTAGGTTGGCTTACACCAACAGAAGCAGCAGCTGCTGCTGTTCTTTATTCAGTATTACTCTCTGCATTTTTTTATAGAAGTATTACATGGAAAGGTCTGTGGCGATCTATAGTTAATAGTGCAATTGATAGTGGTTCAGTCATGCTAATTGTTGGTGCTTGCTATTTATTTGGTTGGGTTATTTCTAATGAACAAATTACCACAAAGTTAACAGAAGCATTAGTTGCAATGCCTTACCCTTTAAGCATTAAGTTACTTTTTATTAATTTTGCATTATTAATTGTAGGAATGTTTATGGATAGTGCACCAGCTATAATGCTAATAGCTCCAATACTTTCTCCTGCTATGGTAAGTCTTGGCATGGATCCAATTCATGTTGGAATGATTGTTTGTATTAATCTTACTATTGGCCTTTCAACTCCACCAGTTGGTGTTTGTCTCTATTCTGCCACTAATATTGCTAGATGTAATTTTGGCGAAACAGTTAAAAGTGCGATGCCATTTGTTTTTGCTGTATTGCTAGCCTTAGTACTTATAACCTACATACCATTTATAACAAATATACCAAGTTTAATCATGGGTATTTAGCAGGTAGTATTATTTAACATATTAAAGGAGGTGGCTTGTCTTATAGATGAGCGTTATATATGAAAATTAGGAGAACTTTTCAAACTATTGATACACATACTGGCGGAGAACCTACTCGCACTGTGGTAGGCGGTGTTCCAGTAATTTTAGGTAATAATATGCAGGAAAAATTTGTATACATGCAAAACCAAAATGATTGGATGCGCAAAGTACTAAGTTTAGAGCCACGAGGAAATGATGTAATGTCAGGAGCTTTTCTTACTCCACCTTGTACTCCTGGAGCAGATATAGGTGTAATCTACTTTGAGACAGGTGGTTGGCTTCCTATGTGTGGACACGATACAATTGGTGTTGCAACTGCTCTTGTGGAGACTGGTATGGTAGAAGTAACCGAACCTATTACTAATATAGTTTTAGATACCCCAAGCGGTGTTGTTAAGGTGAGTGTTGAAGTTGAAAACGGATGTGCAAAAAAGGTTACATTAGTGAATGCTCCTGCATTTGTTATTGGTAGAGATTATACCGTAAATCTTCCTGAATTTGGTGAAGTGAAATTTGACGTCGCATATGGAGGAAATATGTATGCTATACTATCGGCTGAGTCTATGGGTTTAGAGCTTATCCCAGAAAATTCAAAAGAAATAATAGCTATTGGTGTGTTGCTAAGAAAATGCATAAATGAGCAGATTACTATTCAACATCCATTTCTTTCTTTCGTTGATAAAGTCACTCATGTTGAATTTTTTGCACCTTCAGGTACGCCAGGTGTCTCAGCTCGTAATGCTGTCTTAGTTACCGGTGCTGCCATAGACAGATCCCCGTGTGGTACAGGCACATCTGCAAAGATGGCACTCCTTTACTCAAAAGGTGAGCTTGGTATCGGAGAACCATTTATACATGAAAGCATAATAGGTAGCCTCTTCCATTGCCGTATTCTTGAGGAAACTACAATAGAAGGTATAACAGCTATTATACCAGAAATTTCTGGGCAAGCTTATATAACTGGCATGAGTACCTTTATGATTGATCCTTCTGATCCTTATCCTGAAGGTTTTGAGTTATAATAAAATATTTTAAATCGAGAGGTAGATTATGATGAAATCGCAGGATTTAACAGGTAAAGTAACTCTTTGGACAAGGCAGAATATTAAAAGTTTGGATGATTTGAAAAACAACGGAGTAATAAGGATCAATAAAGAGCATTTAGAAGAAAAGTTTGAACTTATTGCTGACTATGTTATTGATTTGTACAAATGGTTTGTTAATTCTGCGGATAAAATTGTACCTAAGCCTGAAGGTGTTGAATTCCCAGTATGGTGCTCAATAAGTGAAGAATACATGCTAAGACCTATTGAAGGCGAGGTAGTATATGTTCTTGAAGTTGATAGATCTGAAATAATTTATTTTGACAGTATGAAATGGGACTATGTTTTAAATCATCTTTATATACCAAAAGATAAAAAGGATGCGGAAGAATATGAAAAAGATTTGAAAAGAAAGGGTATAAAAAATTCTTTTTCGTTTATTGATAAGAAAACAGCTCACTTTTATCCTACCGAAAGGAAAAAGGTTATGGACAGTTGGATGAGAGTATTTGAAACGGATCAGTGGGACATATTCAGAATCCAAGCGAATATTTGGGAAATAAGGGAAGAAAATATTAAAGACATATTATATTATGAAAATTAAGTTATTAATTTGTTATTTGAAGTTTGTTGAGTTAATACCGAAGCAGTTTTCATAGGGATTTTTTAAACAAAATACTATTAGCAATGATGCAAAGCACTGCCTTTAGTTTTAATTCTGGTAAGAGATGTAATTATCACTCTCCTTAGCAAGAATTATAGCATTAAATATTTTAAATTATAGTTGACTGCAGTACTTTAAATTATCTTGCAACATTAAAGATAGCAGAGAAAGTAGAAGCAAAAGATGTATATTATATGGATGCTCCTATTTCGGGAAGACAATCTAAAGCAGATGATGGCACTTTAGCTATTATGGTTGGCGGTAACGAAGAAGTATTCAATAAAATTAAACCTCTTTTAGATTTTATGGGTAATAATGTAGTATACATGGGTAAAAACGGTAATGGTCAATTAACAAAAATGATAAACAACTGTATCTATGATGTTAACATATCAGCTATTGCAGAATTATTACCTATGGCTGTAAAATTAGGATTAGAACCAGAACAAATTGGTAAAGTAGTAAACAGTGGAACTGCAAGAAGCAACGCATCAGAGTTCTTCATTCCTAAAATGTTAGAGGGCGATTTCTCATACGGCTTCACTATGAATGCTGCTTATAAAGATATAGTAAGTGCAGTTGAAATAGCACAACAAAGAGCAATTCCAATACCAGTATTAGATGCAACTAATTCAATTTATAAAATGGCACTTAATAAAGGCTATGGTGAAGAATACAAAGGCGCTATGATTTGCGTTTACGAAGAATTATTAGGAATCAAATACAGAAAAAAAGAATTTATGTAGAAAACTACTGAAGTGTCGGTAATAGGTACCTAACTTATTCTTTGACTCTTGAGCAGCTGTGCTTCAGACATGATTATTGACGAGTTTATATATTAAAATAAATTAATTCTTATCAACAATTAATCACCATTCTATCGACAAAAATTAAAATTGCCGATAGAATGGCGATTAAACAAGATTGATACATACCCAACTGACACTTCACTTAATAATACATACGATATTTCCTAAACCATTTTGATTATTTCCGAGATTTTATAATAAATTAAATTTTTCCATATTTTCAGCCACAAATTTATAATACTTTGTAGGCCTTCCCTTTCCTTTATTTTCTTCCAATTTGATTTCTTCAATTAAATTATGTTTTAATAGCTGTATTATTATTCGATTACAACTTCTCTGAGTGATATTAAGCCACCTTGATAAAATCTCTGAATTTAAGACCTCATAATTATTTGCGTTATAAATTCCCATAATCCTGTACATATTCCCAATATCGATATTATTATCTTTAGCAAATGAATCGACATTTGGATTATTGATGTTATAAGTTAGAGTATTTACTTGAGAAAGGGGTCCTATTGTCTTCTCATCATCTAAAATCGCAAATCCATCATTAAATCCGTACCTAATAGATTCCTTCAATGCTTTTTCAGCTAAGTATCTGCTATTATCAAAATCAGAGCTTACACCAGCTCCTATGTTAAATTTAATTTCTTTATTTTTAGATAGAGCTTCAATTATAAATCTTATTTTTCTTAAATTAGGTTCTTTTTCTTCTTCATAAAATAATAATTCGAATCTACCAGACAAAAGTGAAATATTAATATTATTATTCAGTTCCTTCTTTATATCTATAAGTTGCTTATGCATTGATATCTCAACATATTCTCTTTCGTTTAAATCTGGTTCATAATTGTAGTATGGTTTAACAAAGCAAATTACTTTAAATGAATTTTTAGCTCTCTCCAGCTTTATTTCATCTATTGCCTTTTCTATAGCATTTGCAATAATATCTTCATCAGGAAGTATGTGTATAAATGGTATCTTAGATTCCTCAATTTTTTTAAGGTTGGTAGTTGATCTAGTTAACATTAAATCTATTTTATTATTATTCCAAAGTTCTAGAGCTGTATTTAACATCTCCTCATAATTAATAGAGTTTGTTTCATTAAAAAATGGTAAGTGCTCTTCTTTTATATAATTTTTAACTCCATAGTAATTATTAAAAGGCCCCAAAAAATCAGTATATACTCTATTTAATTGTAGACCTGGGTTATCAAGTGATAAATTTAATAAAAGTGACATGACATGTATTGTGTCATAGAAAATAAATTTACAAGGAATAGATAAGTCTACAATTTGTTGGTTTAGATAAATATATCCACGTTCTCCACTAAAGAATATACCATCCACTTTATCATGACACTCATTATATATATCTAATACATCAATTAAATTTTCGTAAATATATGTATAAAATTCACAATAATATTCGTTTTTTTTAAGTATTTTATCAATAATAGACATTGAAATTTTAGGGCTTATAATAGATATTTTTAGCATATAAACTAAACTCCTCTAATCGTATTAATTTTAATTTACTATAATTACTTGACAAAGTCAAACTAATTTGATAAAATTTAATTAATAAAAGACGCAGTAATTATGTGTCTTTAAATAGGAGGCTAAAAATGACAAGTCAATTATTAACAGAATTAATTCAAAGCATGGCATTACTTAGTGTATTTTTATTAATCGGTACTTTTATTAGGGCTAAAGTTAAACTATTTCAGAAAACTTTTATCCCAGCATCTGTAATTGGTGGATTTTTATTATTGTTATTAGGACCAATAGTATCAAATATCTTACCTATACCACAATCATGGATTACTACGTATTCATTAATTCCAGGTATTTTAATAGTTCCAATAGTTGCTTCAGTACCTTTAGGACTAAAACTTGGCGGAAGTAAAAGCGGAGAAGGTAATGGCAATGGTGGATTAAAATCCATATTACCTTTATTTTGCATAATGGGAGTAGTAGCTTTTCTTCAGTATGTTGTAGGTTTTGGTACTAATATTGTATTTAAAGCAACTGGATATGAGATATATGATGCATTTGGATGGGAGTTAGGTATGGGTTATTCTGGTGGACATGGCACTGCTGGTTTACTAGGAAGCATGTATAGAGAATTGAATCTTCCGTATTGGGAACTTTCTCAGGGAATTGCTGTTACAACTGCAACAATCGGTTTAATAGGTGGAATTGTACTTGGTATGGTTTTGATTAACTGGGCAGCTAGAAAGGGATATACATCAATTCTTAAGAAACCAGGTGATATTCCAGAAAACATGAAATTAGGTTATGAGAAAGATATAAAGAAACAAGGTTCACTTGGCAGAGAGACTATGATGTCTTCATCAATAGATACATTTGCTTTCCATTTAGCAATTATTCTTACAGCATGTGGTATAGCTTACCTATTGTTAGTTTTAGCTAAAAAATTTGCAATACCAGGTCTAAGCAGTATTTCAATTTGGGCTTATGCAATTGTTGTTATGTTTGCAATTTGGGGAATTATACAGAAACTAAAAATCGATTATTTAGTTGATAGTAAAATAAAAGGTAAAATTTCAGGGACACTTACTGAATATGCAATCGTTGCTGCTATTGCAAGTTTACCTGTAGAAGCGGTTTTAACACATATGGCACCAATTCTTACAACTTGTGTAGTAGGAATGGCTGCAACTATCTTCCCATTCATATTCTTATGTAAGAAGTTTTTAAGAGATAATTGGTTTGAGCATATGATAGCTGCATTTGGTATGAGTACAGGTGTATTCTTAACTGGATTATTACTTCTAAGAATATGTGATCCTGAAATGGAAAGTCCTGTATTAGGAAATTATTCGTTGTCATATACATTATTAACAGTTCTAAACTTTGCAATTATGCCGATTCTCTTAAACATAATTGTGTACAAAGGAGCAGTAGCAATGTTCATGGTTTCATTAGCATTTTGTGTTGTGTATTTAATAGGAGCTATAATTTCAAGTAAAATAGTATTTAGAGAGAAGGGTGTAGCAGTTGAAGAAATATCAAAACGTATTAACTAACTTAAATGAACAAATCTGGGATTTTGCAGAACTAAGATTCCACGAGAATAAATCAGCAAATGCAATGATTTCACTTCTTGTAGGAGAAGGATTTCAAGTTGAAAAAGGAGTAGCAGATCTACCAACTGCATATGTAGGAACATATGGAAGCGGAAAACCTTTTATAGGAATATTAGCGGAATATGATGCTCTTTCTGGCCTAAGTCAAGAAGCAGATATAGCTGTAAAAAAATCAAGAGAAGGCACAAACAATGGACATGGATGTGGACATAATCTTCTTGGGGTAGGAGCAATAGGAGCAGCTTTGAAAGTAAGAGATTATTTAAAAGAAACACAACAAAGTGGAACTATTAAAATTATAGGCTGTCCAGGAGAAGAGGGGGGATCTGGTAAAGCTTATATGGCTAGAGAAGGAATCTTTGATGATTTAGATGCAGCTATAACATGGCATCCTTTTGCCGTAAATGGAGTAATGACAGGCTCATTGCTTGCAAATTGTCAAGTATGTTTTAAATTTAAAGGTAAGAGCTCACACGCATCAGCTAGTCCGCATTTAGGAAGAAGTGCTCTAGATGCAGTTGAACTTATGAATGTAGGAGTAAATTTCTTAAGAGAGCATATGCAAGATTCAGATAGAATTCATTATGCTATAACGGATACTGGAGGAGTATCTCCTAATGTAGTACAAGCTAATGCTGAAGTTTTATATTTAATAAGATCTTCTACTATTAAAGAAGTAAATAAGCTATATGATAGGGTTGTAAAAGTTGCTCAAGGTGCAGCATTAATGACAGAAACTGAAGTAGAGATTATATTTGATAAGGCTTGTTCAAATGTACTTTCTAATAGTGTAATAGAGAAAGTTCTATATGATAGTTTTCTAGAAGTTGGTGCTCCTGAGTACACTGATGAAGAAATAGAATATGCTAAAAAATTCAGAGAAACAATAAGTGAAACGGATATAGCTGGGGATATGATTTTAAAAATGGTATCCAAACCAAAAGAAATCCTTAATAAATTATTAGATAGTCCTATCTGTGACTTCATAGTACCATATGAACATAAGGATATTGTAATAGCAGGTTCCTCTGATGTAGGTGATGTAAGTAATGTAGTACCTACAGCTCAAATAATGGCAACTTGTTATACAGTAGGGACTCCGGGTCACTCATGGCAGCTAGTTGCTCAAGGAAAATCCTCCTTAGCGATGAAGGGAACTCTTCTTGCAGCTGATGTTATGTCTAAGGCTGCTATAAAACTTATAGAGAATCCTGATGTTCTTCAAGAGGCCAAAGATGAATTTAAAGAGTATACAGATGGACAAGAATATATTTGTCCAATACAAAAAGAAATTAAACCAAATATATAATTAGGTGGGGCTGTCTCAAAAATAAGTTGTTGAGATAGTCTAATAATTTTAAAGAAATCGAAAAGGCCTCAATTTATTCTTGATAATTAAGGAATTTTTTGAGGCTGTTTATTAATTTTGGGTATAAAAATTAAAGGTCATAAAATAACTTAAAAATTTAATTTTATAAAGAAATAGCACCCGCTTGGGTGCTATATTAATTTAATTTCTATTCTGTTTCAAGTATTGTAATTCCTATAACTTCTTCATTTTCATCAAGAAGTGTAAATTGTTCACAACCTCGGTAGAGTATTTGAATAGGTTCTCCATCAACAAATTCACCGTTTATTCGATGAGCATTTTCACCATTAACAAAGAATGAGCTAAGCATAAGGTCAATAATATTTTCTATATTATTGGTGGATACGCCACTTTGGCCATAGTTTGCGCAGTTATTACATTATTGTCAACTAACTTTTCTGATAATAACTTTGTTTCATTATTAACGGGTACTTTAAGTGTACGATATGATATCAGAACCATTTCATTTCTTTTAAATTCTATTTCTTGCAACTCCTTGGCTTCATCAGAAGTTATAATACCTTTTTCAATAGCAAAATTCAAAGCATCTTGATAATTAAAATCTGTATCTCAATAACCCAATGCTCTTAGCATAAATGTTGAGAAATCTCTTGAACTTGTTACTTGTTCTGAACCAAATTTATTATCACCAATTCCTTTTGTATATCCTTTTTCATACATGTATCCAACTATTGTATCTGCCCAAACAGGAACATCAGTAAATGGATGCTTGAAATTCATTTCTTTTGCTTCTTCTTCAGCCCCTAATAGTCTAACCAGCATTGCTGCGGATTCAACTCGTTTTGGAACACGGTCTAATTCATAACCATTATTTGTCCCATTGAAAAGTCCTAAAGTATTAAGTATATCCGCTTCTTTATTATAGTCAGTCATAGATTCTGCAAATACTGCATGGTTTGAAAATAAAACTCCCATTATTATTACCAACATTAAAAATCCTTTTTTCATCACATTCTCCCTCAAATGCTATTGTTTTATTGTAATGTTTTCCAATTATACATTATATATCCTAATTTAATTTGAGTCAAGGGCTACAGTATAGCTTGAATTATAATTTATCATCCTGC
>DIVM01000191.1 GCA_002435835.1 Firmicutes bacterium UBA6132 | reverse complement strand
CCGCAATTATATTTATATTTTTAACACAAAATTCTCATAAAGAAAAATAATGCTTAAATGTTCTATCCAATGCTATTATTATAAATATAAATTGTTGTAAAAATGTTTTATCTTGAGGTTTAAATGTGTTTATTTTCATTTTATTTATAATTATGCTATTTTAATAAACAAAAAATAAATACATTTTATAAAGTACTAAACTAAATAATTTAGTACTGTTATAAGCTGTATTTATATCTGAGAGCTTTTCTTATATATTTTAATATCAATAAAATTTACGCCAATTCTTTAGATAAATTATAAATTTGTTCTGCTTTTTCCTTTTCTGGATTCACCCTATATGCAACATACACATTTCCAAAAGAAAGCAATGCAGCTATAAAGAATACCCATTGACTTCCTAAGTTTGACCAGATAAAACCACCTGCTACTCCTGCAATTATTGAAAATACGTGATCAAGGCTTAATCCTGTGGACAGAATTGAAGTAACATCATTCTTGTTCACAGTTATAGAACTAACATAAATCGAATTAACCAATCCTATTTGCATAGAAATTCTATCAAGAATAAACAACAAATATACCATCCAAACTGTCAACCCTTCTTTTGGTAAAGCTCCACTTGAAATACCCCAAACAACAAAACCATATATAACATATACTCCTATGAAAGAAACTGCATCAACATACATCATAATTTTGATTCCAAACTTGTCCATCCACTTTCCAAGTTTATGCATAAAAAACATAGAAATAAAGCCAACTAATATGTAAAGCATTGCAACAGTATCAGCTTTTTTGCCCAATAAATCAACAATAACCCATGTTCCGTACACTAAAGCAATTTGCTTTTGCACTCCCTTTAAAATTGTTAACATATAATAATAACGGTATTGTTTTTTTAATATAAACTTCACTTTACGGCGTTCTTCTTTTTTGGGTTTAACTTTTCTTATCATTATGACTGTTAACAATACAGCACACAAAAATCCTACAGCCCCAACTAAAAAAACAACATTAACACGTGTGTTGAAAGAAAAAAATCCAAACTTAAATCCAAAATAAACAAGAAGAGCTGCAATCATGCTGAACGCTGAACTCACGCTCAAAATTTGACCCATTCTATTACCTACCTGATTTGGTTCGGCAAGAGACATTCCAATTGAATCTCGAAGTGGCATAAAAAGATGCATTCCCAAAGAATTAATGAAAAGAAATATTAACATAACTCCAAAAGAAGGAGTTACAAAACCAAGTACAGTAACACCTACAAGTGCCAGTACCTGAGCTATAAATGCTACCCTTAGATCTCCCAGAAATCCCAACAAACCCATTACCACCATACAGAGCATTCCAGGAAGTTCCCTTGGAAATTCAATAAGACCCCGTTGAACTGCAGTAACTTGATAAACTTCTTTAAAATAATTTGAATATACTGCATCGCTTAGGCCGTTTCCTAAAGACACTGCAGCTACTAAAACTAAAAACATAGCCATTTCCGGTTTAATATTATTATATTTACACATATACTTTATTATCCTTCCGTTTCATAATACCTTCTTCATACATACTGTTACTATTATAAACTCATTTTTATAAAGAATCAATACCAAACACCACTCCATAGAATAACAATATGTAAGCATTTATATAATTTTCTTTTGTATTGCAAATATATGTAAATAATTGTAAACTGTTTATGTAATATAATATATCAGAAAAAGAGGTGAATTTTATGAATCAAATGAGAAGAAAAGATCGTGAAATGGATAAAGATTTTGCTTATGCTGTAATAGATAAAGCAGAATTCGGTACTCTTGCTACTATCAATGCGGATGGCAATCCTTATTGCATCCCTATTTCTATTGTTAGAAAAGGTGATAAAATTTATTTACACTCTGCAAAATTAGGTACTAAAATTGAAAATATTATGAGAAATCCAAAAATTTGTATGTCTTTTGTTGGAAACGTACACGTTCCCATAGAACTTAATGATGACAAATCACCAAATGCAAACGAAGAAAATATTCACAAAACTCTCGAAACAAGGTTCACTACTGAATATGAATCGGCTGTCATTTTTGGAACTATTAATATTGTCGATGATAAAAATGAGAAAATTGAAGGCTTGAGACTTATTACTGAAAAATACTCGCCAAATGATATGCCTTATTTTAATGATGCAATTGATGTAAGTTATAACGTTACATATGTACTTAGAGTTGATATAGAACATATTACAGGAAAAAGAAAGAAATTTGATAAAAATGGGATTGAAATGAAATTCAAGAGAATGGAATAAACGCTAAATAATCGGCACAACCATAATGGTTGTGCCTTAATTTTTATTCATTTACTACCAATACACTACAATGAGCGTCTGATAAAACTCTTTGTGTAACAGATCCTAATATCACCTTATAATTTCATTGTTTATCTTAATAAATTATATCATTAATATAAAATCACTTCAAATATTAACTATAAATATTTTGAAAATTGCAATAATATTATCAACTTCAATAATCGAAAATCTTCAAGAAAAGTCGTTTCTACTGGTTCTTTGGAATTAGTTTTATAATTTTATCTCCACCATTCAACAGTCTTCCTCTTCCATCCATATTGCTGGTTGAAATATAAATTGAACCATCCTCCGCCTGTATAACATCTCTCAATCGTCCATATTGATTTTTAAGCCATGCTTCTATATTTAAAATTCTTCTTCCGCTGCCATTTAATTCAGCAACAAGCAGTTGTTCACCTCTTAAGCAAGCAGCTATTAAACTTCCCTGCCATGGTCCTTGATTTACAAATGCTAAACCAGATGGAGCCCATGTTTCATTACCACTTTCAATTATTGGACTTTGATAATTTATTTCATTTGAAGACTGATTTCCTTGAACTAATGGCCATCCATAATTAGCACCTGGCAATATTAAGTTTATCTCATCATGAGCACTAGCCCCGTGGTCGGTAGCATATAAAATATTATTAGAGTTCCATGCCAAGCCTTGTGGATTTCTTAGACCTATACAGTAAACAGGTGAGTTAGGATATGGATTGTCTTTTGGAATGCTTCCATCTAATTCAATCCTAAGAATTTTTCCTGCCAGACTATTGACATCCTGTGATAACATTGAATTTCCTGCATCCCCAGTAGCAATATACAATTTGTTATCAAAACCAATTTTTATTCTTCCTCCATTATGAATTTGCCCTCCAGGAATTCTATCAAGCAAATTATTATCAATTCTGGCACTTAAATTATTAACTATGAGTCTTATAACTCGATTAAACAGTTGATTATTTTCCTCATAGGTATGCATTACATACATATAATGGTTCTGTGAAAAATTCGGATCTAACACAAGACCCATCAATCCCCCTTCTCCCCTGCTTACAAATGGAGAACGAAATCTTATTAGTGGCTGCAAAAGAAGTCTGCCATTTTCTATTATTCTTATGGCTCCAGTTCTTTCTGTTACATAAATGGTTCCTGAATCAATTATATCTAAAGCCCAAGGTACATCTAAATTTTCAGCGATTATTTCTATATCATATGGAAATTTATTGACTGATGTTTTTTTAGTGACAAAAAAGATTTTACTTAATAAATTTTTCATACAATCCTCCATATTAATTTTATTATCAATTTTTTCCTGTTGTATGCTTTTGTACACAATATGACGTTAGTATATTAAACCCCATCAAAAAAGGTAGAGGTTTGCTATATACAGTCCTGAAATTGAAAAATGCGCTGGGCAGTCCCAACGCATTTAAGTAAAAAATATTAAGATATTAAAATTAGTTAATTAAAGAAATATATAATTCAAAGGTTCTTCTTAATTAAACTAAAGCAATTTTGAATTTGTAAGTACTTGTAGTCTTCTTGTCAAGAGCAGTGACTTGTATAGTTATTTCTTGACCATCGTACACTTTAATTTCATTGTTAGATTTGTATTCAACAACTTCGCCGTCAATAGTTATGGAAGAAACTCTTGTGGACAATGTTACTGGTACTAAAGTAATTTTTGTGTTTTCCTTTGGAACGTTAATCGTGTAATCATAAGCCCAAGGATTAAATTTGTTTTTCAATGAATTTTTAACAGTTATATCCTGACCTGCCCATTTGAATGTAACAGGAGGTGCCCACTCAACTTCTTTTCCTACCAAAGTACCGCCAGTTATATCAACATATGAAAGCACAGAATATTTATTAAAGCCGTTTTTATTGTAGTTGATATCTTTATTTGCAGCATCAGACATATATGGAAGCTTTGTTAGGTCAGTTGTAGATGAAAGGTACTCTGTAGCATCGAACATTGTACCTGGTAGCTTAACTGCACTCCAGTGCGTTGCGTCCTTCCACATGTCACCAACTATAGTTGTTCTTGATCCTACTGCATCGTTATTACCTCTTAATGTAGGAGAACATCCAGCTTCTCCATTGTCGACTACTTGCTGAAAAACATTTTCAAAAAGTTTAAAGTTAATATCTTCTAACGGAGTTTCATCATGTCCTGTGAAAAGACGATCAGTCTTGCCACCATCTTTTTTATATGAAGCATATACCTGCTGTGCACTTGACAGGAATAAATCAGCCCTTAGACCTTGTATACCTACGTTGTCTGCTGAACCAGCTCTTGTACAACCGTAGATGTCAGAAGCAAATATTAAACCGTTTTTCTTGTCATGGAGTACTATATTTCCGTTTGCATGTCCTGGCATCGCATATACATCAAATACTATTCCGCCACCGAGGTCAAATTTCATTCCTTCTTCGATGTTTTTTATCTTAGCTTGATCTGCAGGATCTGGGAAAAGAGCAGGACCCATAGGAGAAGGAGTTGCTGTTGCTGACCACCCGCGCTCATTTAAATAAACGTCAACTCCAGCTTTCAAGAAGTTCGGAGCTTGAGCCCAGTGATCGCCATGTTCGTGTCCAATTATACATTTATAAGGCTTAGTTGCAAGTTTATCAACATAATTTTTCAAGTTATAGTTGCTTGAAGCACTTGTCTGCAGTGCATCAAATATAATTCCACTGTCAGCTCCTTCTATATACCATGCCATAGCTCGTACAGATTCGGCATCATTGCAAATCCTGTAAACAGCTGGGCTCGTAGCGGTCTTTTCCATAATCTTAAGATTCTGATAGTCAGCAGTTAAAGGACGATTTAAATTCCATGTGAATGTCATGACTGGGCTTGTAGCATAGCCTTCCTTCACAGCAATTACCTTGTATGTTACAATTCTGTTAGGGTTCGTTGATGCACCACTTCTATCGCCAACTAGCTCTGCCATGTGTCCATTAACCAATAAATTATATTTTTGACTATTTACAGTAGGTTCTGAACCATCAGTAGTGTAATATATAGTAGCTCCAGGAGTTGGGCAATATAGCTTGACAAAACGTCTTGGTGCTACAGCATTAGTCTTTGGAAGAGCCTGTACAGGAGTTACTACTTTAGCAGTAATATTTTTTAAAATAGTGTCCATTTCAGTAACAGTCAATGCTTTCTTAGGTGCGAAAACCTTTGCAGATACACCAGACATATAGCCAAGACTAGCCAATGTGTTTACGCTGTCTCTTGCATATGCATCTATTTCTTTTTCATCATTAAATTTTACATTTTTATTAGTTAAAGGGATGTGGAATGCTTTTACCAAAATAGCAGCTGCATCCTGACGTGTGATTTGTACATCAGGATTAAACTTATCATTAACCCCGGATATAATTCCTTCCTCATAAGCAGTTTCTATCTGTTTTCCATAAAGGTCAGTTGTTTTTACATCTGAGAACTTCTTTGGTTCAACTTTCCAAATATCATTGTATTCAGTTGTATGCGGCCATCCAAAATAATCTACAATCTTTGCAACAAATGCACCTCTTGTAACACCATTTGTTACCTTTTCTTCTGAATCAGCAAATGCATAGTTACTAGGTAATATTCCTGATACCGCCAGTCCAGCTGCACCCACAGCCATACCTTTAAGTAGATTTCTTCTTGAAATACCTACCTCTGTTAATTCCCCCTCAATCATGTCGATGTTTAATTTCTCTTCAGCTTTTTTCATTTTCATCATAATCTTAGCCTCCTAAAATATTATTTTATGGGTACATACCCTTTGTAAATCTTTGTTAATATTTATTTATTAAAGTTTTCTACACAGAATCTTTCTCTAATATTTCCTCGAAGTATTCCTTCTCTTCCAATTCTATTTTTTTAAGCTTTTTACGGAATAGGAAACTGCTTAAAATTGTACTCATTTCAAAAAGCATCAACATTGGAACTGCCACCATTACTTGCGATATAACGTCTGGAGGAGTGATTATCGCAGCAATAATAAAAGTGACCAGAATTACATATTTTCTCTGTTTTCTAAGCACCTTTGGATTTATTAACCCCAGTTGCGTCAACATGATGATTACTACAGGGAGCTCAAAAACAATCCCAAAGGTCAGCAGCATATTAATTACAAAATTCAGATAATTTTGGACGGATATCATGGAATTGATACTGTCATCCGTACTAAGACCTGCAAAATATTTAAGAGTAACCGGTAACATTATTTGATAGGCAAAATATGCTCCACAAAAGAACAAAAGCATGCCAAATGTCATTATAAAAAAAACTGCTTTTCTTTCCCGACTTGTCAGCCCTGGGCGCATAAACATCCACAGCTGATAGCATATAATCGGAAACGCTACTACGATGCCGCATATAATAGAAATTTTAATGTATGCCATCAGCAATTCCGCCGGAGCGACATAGACAAATTCGAATCCTTTAGATAGGGCTAAAAGTTGATTTGCTA
Source organism: Firmicutes bacterium UBA6132 (assembly GCA_002435835.1). Next base: position 5,878 of record DIVM01000191.1, on the reverse strand, counting down.
TAAATTCCGCTTTAGCCAGACAAATTGTCATTGCCACAAAAAAGCAGATTACGCTGACCAGCAGTCTTTTTCTTAATTCGCTTAAATGAGAAATCAACGTGTTCTTATTCTTTTTTGTTTTAGACATTCAATCTCAACTCTCTTCCTTTTCTACTTCTGCTTTTGTGCTACTTCTTTTAAAATTATTTATTGTCTGTCCTACGGCCTTACCTAGTTGAGGAAGTTTGGTCGGCCCAAAGATTAGAACCGCAATACCTAATATTATCATTAATTCTGATGTGCCTATTTTCATTTTTATCCACCCCCATTTCTATTTAAATATATGCATGATTAATATCCTGACACTAATTAACTATTATGCGCTTGTTCTTGCCTCAGCTGTTTCCTGCTCAGCTTCTACTTCCTCTTCAACTTCCTTTTTTACTGTTTTTTTCTCTTTGCTGACCTCTCTCACTTCTTCATCTTCGAATTCCTCCGATGTCAGTTCTGTTTCTAACGTGTTTACATACCGTTTGACAGAACCGATGGTACGACCAGCAATTTTTCCTAATTCAGGAAGCTTGGACGGTCCAAAAACCAATAAGGCAATAACGAAAATTACAACAAGCTCAGTAGTCCCTATTCTTCCTCCCAAATAAATTCACCTCCTAACTTAATTATTGTTAAACACTAAGTTATTAACAGGATAGCGTTAACAATTCAAATTTTAATACAATAAATCTTCTATGTATATTGCCATTATTATTTAACATTGTTTAAACATGTACACATTTATGTTCTAATACAAATATTGTTCATTTAATCGTATCAAAACAAAATATGTTAATTAACATGTTCATCTTGATGATAAATTACTATTTTTATTCTTGTCATCCTGAGCAATAGCGAAGGATCTTATTATTTCAATAATTAATAGGTTCTTCACTTCGTTCAGAATTTAAATAACATTCATTTGATGCTAATAAAAGCAACAAATGAATGTTATACATATTTTACTGAATCACACTATTTGTCCCCATATATACACGATTGCCATTTGCATCTCTATCCCAAAGAGCAAACCATTCATCCCATATAGTCCAAAATTCATCTGCAATGTTAAAATGTCCTTTTTCTGCTACCATAGTATATCTAACCATTGGAATTCCATCGCTGTTGTACCACAGATTGTTGTGATATCTTCCGTTTACATATGTTAATGGATGATCCATATCTCTTAGCACATCATTTCTATCAATCCAGTAAGAAAGTGTATTAATTACTGCATCATTTATATTTGTTGCTGTAGATAAAAATTGCCAATTCCACATATCACGCTCACCAATTGTCATGAAGAAAGGAATTGTTTCTGTTGAAACAGCATTAGCAAAAACATTATTATCCAAAATTGGTCCAGAAATTGCACCAAGTGCAGTAAAATATTCAGACATCTGAGTTCCCAAGTAGTTAGTAAACATACAGCCATTTGAATGACCATTGGAATATCTTCTATTTGTATCGGTGTTATATTTGCTGTCTATTTCTTTAATAAGCTGTTTTACAAATTCAACATTGTTAGGAGTTTTGTCCGTCAATGTGTTTGTTAAAGACCAGCTTGGTCTATCTGCCTTTGTAATAGGAGAAAGAGGCCCAGCAGTCATTGGATTTAAATTAGATTCCGGAACAACTACGATAAAGTTGCGTTGTTCAGCCACTTCATACCACAATGTATTTTCAAAAAACATTTGCATTGTTGTCTGAGCGCCGTGGAAAGCATACACTACTGGAAGCTTTTCATCAGATTCTCTAGCAGCCTTTGGTACATATACTAAATACTCTCTCTTGAAGCCGTCAACTGTCATAGTGCCATAATCAACACCAAGAGAATCATAATCTACCCTTGACACCAACATATTTCCATTTGGCCCACCGCCGTATCTCGAAACAGGAGCAAAAAAATCATCATACATTTTTGCTGTAAATTCTTTATCATAATAATTAGTTTTCTGTTTCAAAACGGCAACTTTACCAACTTTCTGGCGAGGTGTAAATATATTAGTGCTCATAGGATCTTGATTGTATACTATGCCTCCATTAAATACACCTTCTTTATCGGTGCAGTCATTTGCATTTTTCCAATAATCAATCATTTTATTTGTTTGAGCAGTTAGTTTATTAGCAACAATCCAAGTAGGAATTGGCACTTCTGCATACTTTATATTGTAGCCATTAAATAATTTTGCTTGAATTTCTTTAATATAATCGTCATCAACTTCACTGGCATTTAAATAAACTGCAGCTGCTGTGAAAATTGGATTGTTCATAATAACTTTTTGCAAATCAGCTCCAATATCATCATAACCAACTACATAGTTGCTAGAAAAAGGCATACCATATTTTCCAGCTCTTTCAGCATTGTAGCCTGCTGTTATGTAATCCATTTCTTCTTTTGGAGTTCCCCATTTTCCATTAGAAGGTTCAAGAACATATAAACAAAATCCTCTTTCATCTGCTAAATCCATCCATCCACTACTTACCATAAAGTCTACGGTACTTTTAGCATTTTTAGGAACATTCATAAGTACAAAGCGTGCACCCTGATTAGTTCCTTTTGGAATATAAACTTTAGCGGTTCTTGTAGTTTCACCTACAATAATTTTCTCCTCATAAAGACCTTGCCAAAGCATTTGAACCGAATTATCTTTACTGATTACTTTCGTAGGATCATCCGGAAATGGTGTTACCTTTGGCAATGTAGCTGCTGCTATTTGTGAAGTACTTAAAGAAGTTGTAAAAATTGTCATAAATGCTACCATTAATATAACAAGCCATAGTTTTTTTGTTTTTCTCATTTCTCTTCTCTCCTTTTAATTTTGATTAATAAGAAATGCATTTGAACACTTTTTTAAAATTTTTTTCAATTTAAATTTTTTATATTATAGATTCCCCTTATAATAGAAGGTAAACAACTTCTCTGTTTTTCAAGAAATTGCTAACCTTCTAATTAATCATTCATTTTGATTATAAACTTACTAACTGCATCATCTACATTTTATTTATCAGAATAAATTTGTACCTTGTCTCCTGCATTCTTGAAACCTGATTCACTGAAGTAACGTGTTACATTGTTATTTTCATCAACTTCATAACTGTAGTGTTCAAGGAAATCCCAAAGCATTGGCATTTCTTCGCTCATGCAGTTGTGAGATCTATACAAGCTCAAATGCAATTTGACAAGCGGAATATTTGTATTTGAAATATTCTTAGACCAAGTCCAGATTTTGTATCTGTCGTGATTGCCATCAATAATCATATTGTCCTTACTATTTCCCAAAACAAAATTGTTTAATCCAAGGTGGTAATCAGCCCAACCATCAAGCTGGTTAATTTCAGTATCCCAAAGATCACCCTTAAGCATAGAAAGGTCGCCTGCACCATATCCTAAGTAAACAGGAATCTTTTTACTGCTTAAACTAAATGAAGGCTCATTTAAAATAGCAACGCTACCATCTTCAGATATAGTTGGAGCTGCAGAAGTAGATGCAACAGCTGCAAAATATTCAGGTTTTGCCATAGCAAAAGCTTGACTCAACATACTTCCTGCTGACTGTCCAGTTGCGTAAACTCTTGTAGGGTCAACATCATAATTCTTTATAATTTCTTCTTTTAACTGTTTACAGAATATGTCGCTGTCTTTATGGCTTACTGCAACAGAACTTGTATTATATTGCTCGCAAACGATTGTAAGAATAAAACCTTTTTCCTGTGCTACTTGCCACCACTGTGTAGCATCGAGGAACACCTTGTCTGTCTGGCTGTCACCAGGGAATACCATAAGTACTGGAGCTTTATCTCCCCAAAGTTTTTTTGCTGAGTCAGGCTCATAAACCATGTATTCACGTACATTTCCGTTTACCATCATGTTTTTTATTTGTATTCCAAGCTTATCATAATCAGCTCTTACAGCAAGCGTGTTAGCATATGCTACAGCGTTTTCATAACGTGTGTAGTATGTAAGGAAATCATATATTTTATTAGTATAGTTTTTATCATTGATGCTTAGTTTCTTGTCTGAAACAGCAACCTTTGAAATAGGTCCTGAATAATCAGTCATCCATCTATCAGAATCATTTTTTTGATTATATACAACTCCAAGTTTATTGTCTTTTACTGATTTTGAAACACAGTCATTTGCGTTTTTCCAATAAGTTAAACTGTTAGAAATTGTTTTTTTATCAGGGTCGATATACCATGTAGGTAGAACAACTTCATTGTAATTGATTTTATCAAAACCTTCTGGGAATATAATTTCGTTATATGCGCCGTTCTTTCCTCCAAATTCCATTGTATCAAACTGTTTAAAATAATCTGCTGTTAAACCTTTTGATCCAACATAGGTCTGACTGATAACTCTTAAAGGATTTGAAGCAGCCCATGCTTCAAGTGCAGGAGCACCATTTCCATAACCTACAAGGTAATTTTCTCCAAAAATTGAAAAATATTTATTATTAGGTGCTGTAGCTTTTGGATCTACAGGATTAGCATAGAAATTCATGGCTGCATTTACATATGCCGTTTCATCGGCAGCAGTGCCCCAGCCATTTTGGGCAGGTTCGAGCACAAACAAGCACTCGTCATTTTTATCAGCAATATCTTTCCAACCGCTTTTATCCAAGAATTCTTCAGTATCTACTCCGTCTGGAATTGAAATAACAGTAAAGTATGAACGTATAGGAGCATCTGAAGATATATAAATCTTCGCTGTGCGAATACTGTTATCTGTCATTGTAAAAGATTTCTCATAATAGCCTGTCATAGGTAATTGATTGGCACTACTTAAATCATGTGCAGGTACTGACATAGTGTCAAGCGATATAGCAGTTGCATTTTTAAAATTTTTTAAATTATCTTTAGATGCTGCAAAAGAAGTAACAGGGAATAATGATATCGCCATACATGCCACAAGCGAAAATGATAAACATTTGTTAATTATTTTTTTCATTTTAATTCACGTTCCTTTCATATTAAATTGCAATTTGTAATTAACTAATTAGTGTATAATTTTACCTTGTTATTTTAGTCTATTTGTAAAACTCCCCTCCCCCCTTTACTTGTTATATACTCTCATTTCCCCCCTTATAAAAATATAAAATCTTTAAGTTAGCCATCGCAAAACATATATAAGAATAAAAAATTCATTTATATACTACATATTAATAATAATTGTTGTAATTGCAATGAGCCAATTTATAACATTCTAATAAGAAAATAATACAATGTATATTTTCAATATTTATTAACTAATTTAAAACATGTACATTTTTTTACCTCACAACAAAAATTGTTATCTATTTTTGTACAATTACAAAATATGTTCATTAATATGTTAGTTTATTTCAACAAAAAAACACATTAATCTGCATTTTTCAACAAATCAATGTGTTCTCGCTTCTATATTTATTAAACTATATTTATATTATTTATTAATACTGTTTATCATTAACCGCTAATAATATTTTTTCAAACAACTCATTACCATAAGTTTTTTTCAAATAATCTATTACTATAGGCTTTACTATTTCATTCATCTTTTTCTTTTCCTCTTCAGGTAGTGCAACTACTTCGATTCCTTCAGCTTCTAATTTTTTATTTCCATCAATTAAATAATTTATAGTTTTAGATGTTCCATAATCAGTTGCAGTTTTTGCTGCCTTTTCAATTAATTCTTGCTTTTCAGAGGAAAGGCTATTATAAAAATCTTGATTTACATGGAGCACATCATTGGCTAACATATGTTTTGTAACAATAAGATACTTCTGCTGTTCATATAGTTTATTACTTACAATGCTTGGAATTGTATTTTCCTGAGCATCTACTATGTTTTGCTGTAAGGCTGTAT
>DIVM01000299.1 GCA_002435835.1 Firmicutes bacterium UBA6132 | reverse complement strand
TTCTGACATGCCATCCTTTTTCCTGAGCGACAGTTTTGAGATTTATTAGCTGTCGTTCATAATCCTGAGAAAGGCTGCTTACTCTTGAATAAATAATTGCTTCCATGTGTATCATTTTTAGCTTGACCCTATTTTTAATTCATTCTGGCCGTTTTTGTGGGGTTTTTATTATTTAAAGTGTGTCAATTTGAAGTATACCCTATTAATGATACAGACAACCCAAACTTTATTTCAATTTTTAATATTAGTATCATCTTCGGCACTTTCCAATTTATATCAGTTCACAACGTAGGGATATAACGTGAATCTTAGATATGGTTCTGGCACTTTTACGACATATGCTGCGACTGGTATATCATCTTCCACTTCAATCAGAAGTAAATACCGATCAGGAGTTTCATAATCAACACAAAAGTGTTCCTGGAAAAACTTGATCTTCTTTTTCATTTGGTAAATATAATTAAATGTCATAATTATATGGTAATAATTATATATTATTTCTAATTATATGGTAATAATTATGACATTAATGATATTATTACGAAATTTGATCAAGACATATAAATCGGTAATGGCTTACGAGAGAAAAACTCCAATTTCAAAGGAAGACCAGGAAATACTTTCTGCAATAGGTCAAAAAATACTTGAACTCAGAAAATCTACTGGCCTTTCGATCGAGCGTTTTTGCGCTAAGAACGAGATTCCCCGAATTTCCTATACAAACTTGGAAAGTGGAAGGAATTTCCACATGACCACCCTTTTAAAAGTTATAAGTGCTCACCCAGAAATTAAGAACCTGTACGATTTTTTTAAAGGGATCTAATTTGGAAGGTGACATTTAGTATTACACTCTTTAATCTTTCACACAAAAAACAGAAACTGAGGGTGGCGATTATTAGTGTGGGATCCCTTTTACCATAGTTTCTAATCGTTCAGATTTAAATAACATTCTTTATATCATACCATTTACCATATTAATTTAAAAACCTTAACATAATCAAAGTATTGCTATTGAAAGCGTTAAGGATAGTAAATATTAATTAAAGTTCTTATAAATCAAGTTATAGTACATGTAATTTTTCTGACTTTGTCATACATGTACTCAGATCTGCTTTAATTCAGATTTCGGCCCTATTTCTGATCACGATCATCCCAATTAGATCTTCAGGCAAACGATCATCTCATTTTTCAGGATATAATCTTTCACTCAAAGGAAAACCAGCATAGTGAAAATTGAAAATATTTTGTTCCACTCCGGTCTTTTTCGAAACACAACAGTATTTATGAAAAAAGAAAAAAATAAAAAGAAGATCCAAATGGAAGACCAGAGAAATGAATGTAGAAATCATAATAAACCCAAAATTCAGTAACCTAATACCTGCCTTAACATCAGATGAATATAAAAACCTTGAAACAAGTATTTTAAATGATGGTTGCAGAGATGCAATAGTATTGTGGAATTCAATTATTGTTGATGGCCATCACAGATATGAGATTTGTACAAAGCATAATATTGAATTTAGTACCATCCAGAAAGATTTTAATAATGAAGATGATGCGAAAGATTGGGTAATCAATAATCAGCTTTCAAGGCGTAATTTAAGTAATTATGACCGGTCAAAATTAGCCTTGCAATTAGAAGATATTCATATTAAGGAAGCAAAAAGCAGAATGCTATCAGGGAAAAAACTGGACCCTGCGCAGATATCTGCGGGGGGTGAGACCCGTGATAAGATTGCAGAAAAAGCTGGCGTTTCACATGATACAATTGCTAAAGTAAAAAAAATTGAAGCAAAAGCGAGTGATGAAATCAAAGGACAATTAGCATCTGGAGAAATAACTATAAATCAAGCATATAAGAAAATAAATACACATGTAAATCAAAATTCAGGTGAAGATGAATGGTATACCCCTCCATATATTGCTGAAGCAGGAAGATTAACGATGGGAAGTATAGATTTGGACCCGGCTTCATCAGGAATCGCAAATTCAATTATAAAAGCAACCAAGATATTTACTCTTGAAGACAATGGTTTAAATATGGTCTGGTATGGTAATGTTTGGCTAAACCCACCATATTCCCAACCTAACATTGAAGATTTCACAGACAAACTGATTCACGAGTTACCGAATATTAAACAGGCTTGTGTCATTGTTAATAATGCTACAGAAACAAAATGGTGCCAAAAACTATTAAAAAGATGCAATGCAGTTTGTTTCCTTAAAGTAAGGGTAAAGTTTGTCAATGGACACGGAGTGGCTTCAAGTACCCCCCTCCAGGGTCAACTGATTTTGTATTTCGGGAACGAGGTGGAGAGTTTTCTGACTCATTTCGATAGTTTGGGAATTTGCACACCTATCCAAATCAAGGAAACCTCTATTTTTGAAGAATCAACGATAATCGATGATTCTGACGAATCCAGTATGACCATTTAAAATAAATATTAAAAACTCCAGATCAGATTTTTAAGATCGGATCTTTGAGGAACTGGTTGATACTCTTAAAACATTGCCATAATATTCCATTTCATTTTTAAGGCCAATGAATTAAATATCTGATGAAACGGAAAGGTCGATTTCCCCGAACACCTTTTTAAAGCAAACTCCATTCTTTGTTTTACTGAATCCGTTCGATTTCCTCTATATCTACTGTTAAATTTTATGAGGCAATTTCTTAGACGTGTATCTGCATAACCGGCAAGAGCAGCGTAGGCTTTAAAATTCTTGATGTGTTTTTCATTACCGTTTTCCAGATATCGATAGTAAATCTGCCGGATAATGTTTTCATCAATCAGATTATTATCCTTATAATGATTGTTCCGTAATTCTGGATTTAATTTACCAATTTCAGCCATTTCGATAAAGATTTCATCCATGACGCTGGTCTCCAAATAAACTGGCCTATTATTTTTATATCCGGTTTTAACCATTTTATCTCTAAATGTAATTTTGTTGTAGGTTGAAACCTGAAACAACATTGCTAATTTATTGGAGTCCAATAGAGTCTCTACATTAATATCGAAACGCTTCTGATTTCTTAACTTCCTTATGTAGTTCCATGTTAAGCGGGATTCAATACGAAAGACTTCATTTCCATTTAAACCATTTCTTGAAAAATAAGTAATTATATAATCTTCAGCATGTTTCGATTTATTATAGATTGCAATTTTGTTATCACTCCCATCAATTACAAATGATGAGCCATTGCTCATCACCGAAACGCTGGTGTTTTTTCTCATGAAAAAGTAGCGGTCACTCACTCTGAGTTTATTATTTAAGCAGTTATTGAAATAAAGAGCAAACTGCGTTACAAGATTCTTATTAGTATCGATTGCTATTTCCACGCACATGATATTGTTGTAAATAAGGCCAAGTTCGACTTTAAGCGCACAATAAACTTCATACCAATTTCCCGGGTGAAAAGAATAGAAAATCTCCTTTGAAAAGTCAAACTGAAGTTCATGTTTTATCACTTTTGTCGCTGTATGCAATTTCCCTACCAATAAACCCTTGTGATAAACAATGAATGTATGATAAAATGCTCCGGGTCCGGGTTTTTTATCATGGATTAAGGTGATATTCCTGAATACTTGTTCTGCAGGTATATTATCGGGATTCCGAATGTCCTGAAAGGTTGAACCAGACCAATGCCTGAAAGTTATACTTAACCTATCAAGATGTATTAGACACCTATAGTTATTCTTATCATGCCTTCTGTTTAAATCCGTGGTCAAAACATAGCTATTTGCTTTTTGGGTTATTTTTCACGATTCCAATCATCATGTAAATTAGATACCTGATGGTAATGGAAACATTTGTTCCTGAATTTTGACTTACACTTTTTAGGAGCATATAGTCTTCATTTGTCATTCTAACAGTAATAATTCTGTCAAGTTTTTCGGTTTCAATTTTAAAATCGTTCATGTATTACATCCATTTCCTATAAATAGTTGAGAATTCATTTTTTTTCGCTGATCTGTCGAAAAAAATGAAATACATCGTAAAACGGTACGCACTTGTTAGAGAGACAAAAGCCTAATAGCTCTAATTCGTCAATTACACATTTGTTTGATTCTTAATGATTTTTGACACAATTGACTCTTCCAGGTTCTTTAAGTCAAGATTTTCATCAGCATAGAGTTTGTAGCTACCATCAACGACATCCTCAACACTCATTGAAAGAATGTACACTGCTTTAATATATGGCAGCATAAATGGTCCTTCCCTGGAATTAATTTTGGTAGCGATTGAATATAGCTCATTTAGAGTCCATTGACCTGTAATAAGTTCCCTAATGACTTCTGTTTTGCTTATTTCAAACTTTAAACCTATTAGCATTATTTTCATTGATTCCGGCAAAGATGGCTTGAATCCAATAATGCTGCTGACTTGATCCTGTTGATTCATGATTGTTTTTATTTAAGCTTCAATTACATTTTTCTTCCTATCTATAAATAGATCAGGATCTGAATAAAATCCTCTCCATTTAAAAAAATCACCGTGATTATTGGATACGTTAACAGTCAATCGATTTGTGACATTAGGATTCAATAAGAAAAAAAATGTGAGTCATTGAGTCTTTTTCTGACAGCTAGTGTATTTATATGAAAAATAATATCGATTTAAAATCATTTGTTATGAAAAAAAAGGGAATCAAAAGAATAAACCTATGGGTGGAGGACGCATTGTACAGCCAAATTAAACTACAAGCTGATGGCGCCTATTTAAAAATTGCAACTTATACACGTCAGTTAATTCAGCTGGCGTTGAAAAATAACCTGGATGATAAACATTTACATAAATCATCCAATTTTTAAAATATTATACCATGAAGAATGAAAATGATTTTGGCGACAGGAGCCATAATGAAATCAGAAGTTTTAGTCCTGATGAAATATCACAGAAACTTTTACTTCAATTTCTTAGTCACAACGATATTAAAGACAAAATCCAGGGATTCAATGAAAATTTCCGGTACCTATTTAGTGACAACTTAACTTTCCAATTAGGAAGAGCTATTATCAAGCATACGTACCCAAGCGATATAATAAACTGGAAAATTCGTGTAAGAGATGAGGGTATTATGAATGAAAGTGAATATGATAAAACCACTCGTGATACTTTCAGTATTGTGAACGATTTTATTAATACTGAAAGTCATAAGGCCATGGAAAGAATACTGGTATATCGTTACCGTGAATTTGATGGGAAGATTTTCAGAAATGCACCTACTTATGATTATGATATAGTCTGTGCTAAAGAAATACTTGACCTGTATTCATCTTTTCTTTTCGATGAAGAGAGTTTTAGCATTGTTCGTTCTTATTATTTTGAATATATCTACTTGTTCCCAATAACATTGACAGAGTTTGAAATCATATTTTTTTACTACCTGTTATTTCTGACCAACGAAAAGTATCCTGCAGACGAGTCTTATGGAGACGCTATATATTTCGTTAGGCGAATTGACAATATAGTTAAGATGAGATATATTGATATACAGAATAGGATGATACTTGCAATATTACATCTGATTTATATTGATGAAGAATTATCAGTTCATAGCCATGAAATCTACCATGACATAAAAAAGAAATGGGATGCACTGTGCGAACAGGTTTTTCCCAGCTGAAAAAACAGTTACGAAACTTAGTGCTTTGAGATCGACTTTGTGAAGTTCGAAATAAAGCACCAAGTAGTTTCATTAATCATTTAGGCTTTTCCAGGCCCACAACGGAACTTATTTCAAGATTTATAAGTTTGTTTAAAATATCTCATTCATTGAGATATTTTTTTTACCTTCATACGCAATTTAATGCATTAACCATGAACCGGATCAAAGAAGTACTCGATGAGAAAGGAATCAAGCAGGTATGGTTGGCCGAAAAACTGGGCAAAAGCTATAATA
>DIVM01000001.1 GCA_002435835.1 Firmicutes bacterium UBA6132 | reverse complement strand
ACGGGATAATCTCTTAATTTCTTCCATAGATGTAATTCCAGAGTCCAATAAATCATGTAATTCTTTTAAAGTAAAGTTTTCACAACGACATAAATATATATTTTTTTCATCCATCTTATTTCTCCTCCAATCCTATGTTTCTGACATCGAGAAATATTTCTTTTGTAACCGAAATAGTAATTATATTTGTATGGTCTAATTTCTTATTATCTTGCACCTTTAATACCTTCGCATCTCCTATTGCTTTTCCTTCTCGATCCAAGGCATTTACAATACTGTTTATTTCTGGTAAAGGTAAAAATTCATAAGGCATTTTAATCATAACTTCGTCATCAGAATATGTCTCATCTATTACAAAACAGGACAAACCCGGGCAAATGCTTACGCACATTGCGCAGCCTGTACATTTATCATAATTAATCTCTGGAATATCATTTATATTTTTAAAATCCTTTACTGCATTTAACTTACATACAGTTGAACAAGGATTACATGGTATTTCTTGAAAACACTCGAATATTGCATATGGTCCCTGCTCTCTTCTTTCTTTGGATGGCAATTTTGATTCCACCATATCATTTGATGCTAACCCAGTTTTAATAAACATAATCCACCTCCTAACAGTTAAGTAATTTTAATCCCGATTTAATTTTTTCACCTACAGCGCCTGACCTTAAAACATCAAGGTCGTTTATAAAGCCATTTTTAATTTCTGCAACATTTTTTCCATATCCCAAAGCTTCTGCAGCAGAAAGACCTGCTATTGTACCTTCAACCATAGCACTACTTGCCTCTTCAACTTCAGCTGAATCTCCTGCAACATATACACCATTAGCAGTAGTTTGAAGATTTTCATCTCTTAATGGTACAAATCCTCCAAGGCTTGGTACATATTTCATTTCACAGCCAGTCTGTCTTAATAATTCACCTTGAGGCGTTAAACCTACAGCAAGGCATATTATATCAACATTTACTGTTTTATCAGTTTTAGGAATAGTATTAAATTTGTCATCAACTTCACATATTACTGCACCTTCTACAGTTTCATTACCCAAAGCACTTTTTATTGTATGTGATGTGAGAATAGGAACACCTAAACGTCTTACTTTAGAAGCATGAACTAAGTAACCTCCTACTTTTGGAGCTGCATCTATAATCGCTGCCACTTTAACACCTGCTTGCATCAATTGATATGATACAATTAATCCTATATTTCCTGCTCCAATCATTAATACATTATTTCCAGGTACTATGCCATGTTCGTTCATTAATGTTTGAACAGCACCTGCCCCATAAACGCCAGGTAAATCATTATTTTCAAATAAAAGCATTTTTTCAGCAGCACCTGCTGCAATTATAGTTTTCTCACTAGTCATTCTTTTGTAACTTTTTCCCTCTTCATAGGAAATTACACCATCACTATAAATAGAAAGTACAGTTGTATCGACTTTTACATCTATTAATTTGTTTTTTTCTACTTCTTCATATAAAATTTTGGCAATATCTATTCCTCTGATTCCTGCATATTCTTTTTCTGAGCCAAAAAAGCGATGTGTTTGTTTTACAAGTTGTCCCCCTAATCTTTTTCCCCTATCAAACAAAGTAACTCTAGCACCCTGATTTGCTGCTGCTATTGCTGCACACATTCCAGCTGGTCCGCCACCTATTATTGCTATCTCTGTATGTAACATTATTATTCACCACCTTTTAATTTTCCTTTTCCATCTTGCATATTAATAACCATTCCATCTCTTAACTCTTCAACACAAACTCTCACATTTGGTTCTCCATCAACTTCCATCAAACAAGAAGAACAGTTTCCAATTGCACAAAAGAAACCTCTTGGGCGATGATCATGTCTTAATACTCTTATACCATTATCGTGTAGAGCAGCTGCTATAGGCTCTCCCTCATATCCTTTATAAGTTTTCCCTTCGAAAGTAAACTCCACCTCTTTTTTTACAATACTGCTTAGTACTGGATGTTGTTTTATTCGCATTTTACCCTCCTAATAATCTTATAGTACTTACAGAAAGTCTGAAATCTGAAAGTCTGAAACAAAAACAATTTATAAAAATGGACTTCCACGCCACTGGCGTGGAAAGTCACCTTTTCAGTATTTATTTAGCTTGAGTAATATTCATAAAAGCACTGCTGTCCGTTTTGTAAGTCATCTTAGTTACCACATAGGCTGCGATTATAGCAGGGATTACACCTACAAGGCGAGCATTCAAATATGCATTCATAGGCGATATCTGCCATAGCACTGTACCAAAGAAACCGAAAAGCATCGTCCATACAGCAGCCTTGCCTGTGTACTTATCCCAAAACAGAGTGCAACAAGTAACAACGGCGAAAGGGTTGCCCATACCGGCCCAAGCGAATGATACTATATTGTAAACCATGTTGGACGGAATAATAAATGGCAGAGCTGTAGCGATAAGACCAACTGTGACCGTCACACATCTGGAGATAAATAGTTCTTTCTTTGGTTCTATGTGTTTGCCTTTAAGTATAGCCGGCTTCAAAATGTTTTCACAAAACTCGGAGGATGTCACTATTAACATGGAGTCTGCTGTGGAAATCATGGCAGCTATAGCTCCTGTTATACAGATTGCAGCAACTGCAGGAGGCAACACCTTCAATGCGACAGTTGGCATAATCAATTCAGCATCAGCAATAGCACCAGGTCCAAATATCGCAAGACCCACAAGACCTATGAGGACTGCACCAGTGTAGCCTACAATAGTCCAACTGATGGCAATGTTTCTGCCAAGCTTATACTGCTTCTCGTCTCTAATGGACATAAAACGAACAGTAAGATGTGGGCAGCCACCTAGATAAGCGATAATCCAGGCAAATTCGCCAGCTATGGCCATTCCTGCCAAAATACCCTTAAGCCCATATGACCAGTTGGAATAGGCAGGACCAGACATTTTCAAGGCTTCAATTATGGAATGAGCATAAACAGTTCCTTCAGGAGCATTTGCTATATAGATAATTCCAATTATCGGAGTAACAACTAATGTAAATATCATGATTATTGATTGAACGCAGTCCGTATATACAACGCTTTGAAATCCACCCACTACAGTGTATGGGATGATTACTGCCATGGTAAGCAAAATGCCGGTAGTTGGATTCAAACCAAAAAGTGCGTTAAGAGTTTTACCACCACCAATAACCTGCGCCTCAACATAGAAGGCGAACAAGAAAATAGTGATAAAGCTTCCCACAAAGCGTACCGTAGTAGCAGCCTTGCTTTTATGATGCCTTTTAGCTATCCAGTCCACATATGTTTGAGCATCGTAGAGTTCCGCTTCCTTGCGCATTTTCTTAGCTATTACAGTCCAAGCAATAATGTTTCCAATAGCTAAACCAAGTGCCGTCCAAATAGTAACAAGTCCAGCTGTGTAAGCGAACCCTGGAAATCCAACAAGACACCATGCCGATTCAGCTGTGGCTCTTTCAGAAAGAGCTGCTGCCCAGCCTGGTATGTTACGACCACCCATGTTATAATCTGTGGTGGACTTCGCCTTCACGCCCTGATAAATTCCGAACCCCATCAGGCAAAATAAATAACCTAAAAGTATTACTAACCTTAATGTTGTTTCTTGCATTATTTTCACTCCTTGTATAATATAATTATAATCAAATTACAGTTTTTCTTTTCTAATTGCCTAATACAATTCCGTGCCTTCTCATAAAAGTTTCTGCCACGACAAATAACAGTCAGACCTACATTATAATCATTTTCCTAATTGCTGTTCATCATGTTAAATTTCCTGATCGTTCAACTGTGATACCTAAACTGTCAACACTTAAATTTTCATTTAACTTACGCAATATTCACCCCTTCATTAAAATATTTTAGTACTATTTACTTGTTATAATATATTAGCAATTTAGATGCCAACTTGTTAATTTTTGTTTATTAAAGCATAATATTTTAAAATACTTAAATTTCAACGTCCATTTTAATATGAAAATAAAATATCAAATAAATGTTTTTATATTAAACTTTGAAATATATCAAATTGAGATATATACAATCGTTTTCATTGATAAATAAGAAAATATTTATATCTAAATTTTAGACATAGCTATTTCATTTTGATATACAATAAGAAGGCAGAATCTTTTACAATAATTTATGACCTCCTCATATTTAAGTGTTAAAAATAAAACATCTAAATATCAGATATTATATATCCAATTTAGATGTTTAAGAAACATAAATATTTTTCGATTACATGTTTTCCAATTGAAAATGCTTTATTTTATTATAAATAGTTGCCCTGCTTATGCCTAATTTTTTTGCTGCAAGAACCTTACCATTCTCATCCCAGCCATATTTATTCAAAGCTTTCTTAATATAGTACATTTCAATTTTTTTTAAATTTAGTTCTTCATTTTCTACAAGTATATTAGAATTCGATATATTTGATGGAATACTGTTAATTGTTATATATTCACTATCTTCAAGATTAATGGCAAACTCTATGGCATTATTTAATTCTCTAACATTTCCAGGCCACGTATACTGTAGCAAAAGTTTCTCCACATCTTTGTCAATACCTATTATATTTCTTCCCATCACTTTTGCAAACCTCTCCATAAAATAATTTGCCAATAATATGATGTCTTCTTTTCTTTCTCTTAAAGGTGGTATAACAATTGGTATAACATTTATTCTATGATACAAATCTGCTCGAAACTCCCCTTTTATAACAGCTTTTTCAAGATCCACATTAGTAGCAGTAATAATTCTTACATCAATAGGTATATTTTCATTTGATCCAACTCTTATCACTTCTTTTTCTTGGATAACTCTGAGTATTTTAGGCTGTATATATATAGGCATAGCCTCAATTTCATCAAGAAATATAGTACCGCCATTTGCTATTTCAAATTTACCAGGTTTGCCAAGTTTATTAGCACCAGTGAATGCCCCCTTTTCATATCCAAATAATTCACTTTCAATTAAAGAGTCAGGTATAGCACTGCAATTTATAGCAATAAAAGGTTTATCTCTTCTTAAACTGTGATGATGAATTGCTCTTGAAAATACTTCTTTGCCAGTACCTGTTTCTCCTATTAACATGACTGTGGAGGTGCTTTGGGATACCCTTACTGCCATATTTTTTAGATTTATCATAGCTTGGCTTTGACCGATAATATCATCAGTACTTATAGGCTTGTCTCCATTAACAAGTGTATATGCGCTACTTTTAGCATTATTATAGTTTTCAAAAGATAAAACCATTCCTTGAATTTCGTTTTTATAAAATATTTTTCTGATGTTTACTATATATTTATCTAATTTTGAATTTATCGAATTACAAATTTCCTGTTTTGTCATGCTCTTGTCTTCGCAGTTTAGAAAATTTTCATATTGCAAAGAAGGAAATATATTTTCTAATTTAATACCCAATATATTCTCTTTACTAAGTATGCCAAGTTTTTCCATGCCTATCTGATTCATATGTGTAATTTTTCCTTCATAGTCAGTGGCTATAATGCTATTATCTATGGAATTCATTACTTGTTTCAGTTTATTATTTATGATCACCATATCTTTAAGCATTCTATTTTCCATAACTTTACTATAAATCAGGTTTGCCGTTTTTTCTACAAAAAATAGATTGCCATCAATGTTGTTTTTTAAAATTTTAGTTTGCTCTTCATCATATGCTGTTAAAGAAATTACACCAACAACTTCACCATTTCCTTTTATTGGGGCATAAATGGTCATTTTGCAAATACAATTACCAAACCATTCACAACCACGGCAAAGCTCATCTTCTCCCGTTGATTCAATAATACACTTTTCACCAGTTTCAATTGAATTTCTATAAGCCTTTCCTGGTTTATCAAATTTTTTTCCTTTCAAATACTCAAGTCTTCCTACTACTGCTACCTTAATAAGATCTGTGTCAACTATTTCTACATCCACTTTTAAAGCTGCTGCAATAGCCTTAGCAATTTCACTCAAATCCTTTTCCAACTCCATTAAAGTCGACATAATTTTTTCTCCTTAAAAATGACTTCATAAACCCAAAAATAGAATTTAAATTTATAAATCATATTTAGTAATTTTTCTGTAAATAGTCGATCGGCTGATACCAAGAGCATTTGCTGAATCATTTATTCCTTTTTCAGTGTGACCATATAAATCTAAAGCTTTTTTAATATAAGTTTTTTCTAATTCACTTATTGTAGGTAAACTTGAATCATTTTTAATATTTAAATCATTAAATTCAAACTTTTGAAAGTTCAAAGGTAAATTTTCAATTTTAATATAATCTGAAGTTTCCATATTTATTGCATATTCAATAGTATTTTGTAATTCTCTTATATTTCCTCCCCACTGATACATTGAAAATATATCTTTAACTTTATCATCAACTCCAATAATATTTTTATTAAATCTATCGTTGAATTTTTTTATAAAATAATCAGTTAAAACATGGATATCATTTCCACGCTCCCTTAAAGGTGGTATAAATAGTCCTAAAACATTTAGTCTATGATACAAATCTTCTCTGAATTGGCCTTTTTTAACCATTTCATCCATTCTGACATTAGTGGCAGAAATAATTCTTATATTTATTGGAATACATTCGCTGCTACCAATTCTTTCAATTTCTTTTCTTTCAATAACTCTCAATAACTTTTGCTGTAAGTATAAAGGCATTGTTTCAATTTCATCTAAAAATATAGTTCCTTTGTCTGCTAAATAAAATTTCCCATGTTTACCTTTGCTGTTTGCACCAGTAAATGACCCTTTTTCATAACCAAACAATTCACTTTCAATTAATGTTTCTGGAATTGCACTGCAATTTATAGCAATGAAAGGTTCAGCAGCTCTTTTACTTTCATAATGTATGGCTCTGGCAAATAATTCTTTGCCAGTTCCTGTTTCACCGCATAACATAACTGTTGAATCTGTTTTTGATACTTTTTTTATAACTTGCTTAAAATCTGCTAATATCTTGCTTTCACCTATTATATCATTTAAAATAACTTGCCCGTATTTATTGTTAGTGTCGTTTGTCATTTCATTTATTGTTTTTGAATCATCAAAAAAATATGCAAAGGCTTGAGTATCATGATCCAACAACAAAGATGTCACGCTATAAAGAAAAAATTTAGTTTGACCATTTATTTTAAAGGAAACCTCATTGACCTCTGAATTATTATCATCAGATATTTCAATATTAGATATATTACCGAATATATCAGTTATATTTTTACCTATAATATTTACACTATCTAAAGACAATAATTGTTTCATATAATTGTTAATTTTAATTATATTTTGATTTATATCTACTATAATGACCCCTTTGTTAATTCTATTAAATATGCTATTTAAAAAATAAGAATTTCTCTTAAGATTGCTTATAGCTTGTACTTCTTTGATTTTGGAATTTAGAAGGCTTGAAATCCTATATAAAAAATTGAGAATGTTTTCCTCGTTGTGAACCATGAATTTAACTTGTTCTTCAGTAACAGCATTTAATAATATTACTCCTCTTAAGTTTTCCTCTTCATATATTCCAGTAGCAACAACATTTTTATAAATACATGTGGTTCCATACTTTTCACAACGTTTGCAAATGTAATCATTATCATTTATTGTGTCAGATACTATAAAGTGCTTTTTTCTTTTCAAAAAAATTTCTTGATTAATTACACCTGATTCAACTATATAATTACCTTTTACTTCACATAAAGCACCAGTAGCAACAATTATTTTCTTATTTTCATCAACTACCATAACATCCATTTTAAAAGCAGCTTTTGTTGCTTCAGCAAATTCATTTACCCCTTCAATAATATTATTAATTGTTATCATTAAAAACACCTCTCATTTGTTAAGGGTTTAAATATATGTGTATAATTATAGCATAACTAATAAAATACGTAAACTCTTTAATATTAGTTAAATTATATACATTTATACACTGTTCATCATATTGATGATTCTATTTACCAATTCAATTTATAATTTTTGTCTTATTTTGTTGAAATTTATTTTTGCAAATGTTTTCAATATAGTATATAATATTAAAAATTAAACTAATAAGTCTAAATTTGTAGAATTTTAATTTAGGGGGACTAATTGTGTATCTTGATATCAATAGAAAAGTTTCAATGCCATTTGTGCATTTAAAAAATAATATAGTTATAAAATTAAGCAATGAATTTGAAAAACTAATAGGTTATTCGAAAGAAGAATTGTCAGGCAAATCACTTGAATATATAAATAAAATTTTAAAAATAAACAAACAAGTTTGCCTTGAAAATATTGAAGGCTGTTGCGAAGTTTTTATATTTACAAAAGAAAATGAGCCTTTAGAAGTATTAATTCACAAGAAAGCTCTTTCAGAAAATGAACTAATTTATTTTTTTAAAGAAACACCAAATTCAAGTATGAAAGACAGATTTCAGTATGTAGGCTCAATGCTTTCCAATAATAAAACAGGAACAGCAATTTTATCATTTCCTGATTTAATTCTTTTAAAATCAAATCAGCAATTATTTGATTCAATAATTCCTCCTTCTATACATATAAATAATTCATTTGGTCTTAGTATTAAAGAAATATTACCCATGGAATATAGAAAAAGTATTTTTGAACAAATCATTATGCAAATAACAGAAAATAAAGAGCCGTATTTTTGCGAAGAAATGAAAATTTTAAATTGTAATAATGAAACAAAATATTTTGATGTTTCCTTTGTTCCTATTTTTGTTTCAGAAAAAATAAAATATATAGTTCATACATTAAAAGACGTGACAGAAAAAATTGTCAGTAGCAACATTATAAAAGAGCAAAAGGATGAATTAGAAGCTATTATAGAAAATATACACGATGGTTTATACACCGTTGATAAGGATTTTTACATAACTAAATTGAACAAAAAAATAAATGAAGTTGTTTACAATCCTGATTCTATTGTTAAAACAGGGGACTCGTTAAAATATACCAAATATTATGATTTTGAAGGAAACCCATTAGAACTTGGGGATTTTAATGAATATAAAATTTTAAATGGCGAAAAAATAAAAGAACAAAAATTCATTGCTCACAGACCTGACGGAATATTTTATTTCAGCGGAAGCGGCAGTCCCATCCATGATAAAAATGGCAATATAAAAAAGGCTTTAATCAGTATTCGAAATATAACCGATCAGGTTAAAAAAGACCAAATAATTAAAGCACAAAAGTATGAATTAGAAGCAATCATCGAAAATATGAATGATGAAGTTATAATTTTTAACAAAGACGGCAAATGTATCAATATGAATAAAAAAGCAAGAGAAATACATTCAATTGATGACAAAACAAATATAAATATCGAAGATATAAATACATATATATATTATGAAATGGACGGAAGCGTAATATCTTTTGATAACTTAACAATATCAAAATTAATTAATGGTGAAAAAATTGAGAATAAAAGAGCTTTTAGGAAAATAAATAACAATGTTCAATATATATCGATAACAGGCACTCCCATCTATGACTTCCAAAACAATTTTATTTGTGGTGTTTCAGTAATTCGTGATATAAGCGAAATTATAAAATATGAAGAAAGCTTATACAATAAAGCTCAATATGATTCATTAAGCAATATAATCGAAAATCTTGATTTAGGTTTTTTCAGGTATAAATATCCGGAACTTGAAATTATTGACATTAATAAAAAAGGCTATTTCTTAGTTAAACAAATCATACCAAATATAGGTTCCCATTCTTCCCTAATAGGAAAAAATATTAATAATATAATATTTAATCATAATATTATTGACTTAATACATAATGCATCAAAAAATAAAAGTAAAAGTTATAATGAAACAGTAAAATACAATATAGACAATAAAGAAATATTTCAAAAGTATATATTTCATCCTGTAATGGGAATGAATAACGAGATTATTGAAGTAATATTAATTGGAATAGATATTACTGAAGAAATAAAGGCAAAAACAGAATTGGAAAATGCTTTGAAAATACAGGATGAAGTTTACACAAATGTAGCACATGAGCTAAAAACTCCTTTAAATGTTATATTTTCCGCCAATCAAATAATGGAGCTTTTTTTAAAAAATGATTTGACAGGAACAAACAAGCTAAAGCTTTTTGACTACAGTAAAAGCATTAAACAAAACTGTTACAGGCTTACTAAACTTATAAACAATATTGTAGATTTGTCTAAGAGTAAATTAGGATTTTTAAAGCTAAACTTAAGCAATCAAAATATTGTAGAAGTTATCGAAAATATTGTTGAGTCAGTTACAGAATATGCAAAAAGTAACAACTTAAATATTATATTTGATACGACTATTGAAGAAAAGATTATGGCTTGCGATCCTATGATGTTAGAAAGAGTAATGCTTAATCTTCTTTCAAACGCAATTAAATTTTCCAAGCCAAATGAAAATATATATGTAAATGTTACTGACAAAGGTAATATCATTGAAATATCTGTTGAAGATACTGGAATTGGAATTGATAAAAAACATTTGAGTTTAATATTTGATAAATATTATCAAGCAGACAAATCCTTAACCAGATATGCTGAAGGAAGCGGCATTGGTTTATGCTTATCGCAGGTAATTGCAGAAATGCATGGGGGTAAAATCAGTGTTGAAAGTGAGCTGGACAAAGGTTCTGTTTTTAAACTTGAATTACCTGTAAAAACTGTAGAAAATCCAAGTTTTAATGGTCGAGTAAATATGAGCAATAAAATCGAAATGATAAACATAGAATTTTCTGATATATATTCTTAAATTGCTTTTTACTATTAAATTTATGTTAATTTTGTACTCTTACTAAAGTGTAATTTTCACTAATGACAGAAATAGGAACATAGCAACTTTTATTTTATAAAAATTGCTATGTTCCTATTATTTATACCTATACTAATTATTAGCTTCTCTCAATCCTTACCTTACTTCCGCCCATTCCTGCTTCAGCTGCTGTAACGATTAATTTCACAGGTACCCTGTTTTTAATTGTTTCAACATGGCTTATTATGCCTATTGACAGTTTATCGTTGTGAATTCTTTCGAGGGAATCCATAACCACTTCGAGTAGATTGTCATCGAGAGTTCCAAATCCTTCATCTAAGAAAAATAATTCTAATGGTGCGGTACCTTTTAACTGTATTTGAGCAGATAAAGCTAATGCCAAAGCCAATGATGCAACAAATGTTTCTCCACCTGATAATGTTGATGCGTCCCTTTGTGCACCGCCGTTTTTATAATCTCTTATAATAAACTTACCGTTTTCATCAACTTCTAATCCATAATTTCCATTGGTTATTTCTTTTAATTTTTTGCATGCTTCCATGGACACATATTTTAACTGATTTGCTGCAACAAATTCCACGAATTTTTTTCCTTTGAATAAGCTTTCTAAATCACTTAACATACTAAGTTTATAATCAAGTTCTTCTTTTTTCTTTAAAAGATCATTTTTATTAATTAGTCTTTCTTCAACAATTTTAACTTCTGTTTCTAAATTAATATTGTTTTCTGTTAATTGTTTTAATTTTTCAGATATTTCATTTTTTATATTTTGTATTTCAAGCCATCTTTCTTCTGTGAGGCTTCTGTTGTTTATTTTATTTTTGAGGTTGTCCATCATTATAGTTATTTTAGAAAGAGATGAATTGTAATCTTCTATTAGTGGTTTTAATTTATCTATTTCTGATTTAGTAATATATTTACTTTTAACGTCATTTATATCATTAAAACCTTGTTCATCCAATGCAGTTTGAAGTGCATTTTTATCTTGTAAAATTCTTTCATTTAAACTTATCAAGTTACCCTGTGAAGATATTTTTTTATCATTGCACTCATTAAATTGGTTTTCTATATGTTTTTTGTTGCTTTCTGCTGTTATATACTCTTTTTCTATATTTTTAATTGCATTAATTATTTGTTCTTTAAAAGTTTCTAAATTACTTTCATCTCCAACCTTATTTTTTATACTTTCTTCTTTTTCTTTTATATTTTTATTTTTTTCTATTACTGCGGTGTTTTTAGAGCTGAGCTCTTCACTTATAGCTGCTATCGCTTTGTTTAATTTTTCTTTAAAATCTTGAGCTTTAGTTAAATTTTCTCTAAGAATTTTTATTTCATTTTCTATTTTAATTCTTTCTCTTTCTTTTTTATAAATTTCTTCGCTTGTGCTTTTGAAATCCTCTATTGATAAATCTTTTTTTAACTCTAATAATTTATTGTTTGTTATTTCTAATTCATCATGCATTGTTTTGAAATCATCATTAAACTTTTTTAAAAGTTCTCTATTGTGAATTAATATTGTGTTTTGGTTGTTATATTTAATATTTAAATTATTTTTTTCTTCATTTAAAACTTTTATTTTATTTTCTAAATTATTTTTTTCTGTATTGTAATTGCTTATATCTATTTTTAATTTATCAAATTCATTTTGGAGTTTTTCAACAGAATAATTTTTAAAATCTTCGCCTAATTCAACTAACTTTATTTCTTTATCTTCTTGATTTGCTGTTTCTGTTTCAATATTTACTTGAGCTTTATTTATTTCCACTGTTAATTTATTAAGTTTTTCTTCCTTGCTTTTTAATATTTTTTTCAATTCATCTAAATTACTTAAATCAATTATTTCAACTAATTCTTTGTGATGATCTTTAGAACCACATACTGGACATGATTCCCCTACTTTTAATGCATTTCTAAGTGTATGAGCAATATTTTCTGTTTCTATTTTTTTTATATTGTCATTTAATTCTTTAATTTCATTTTCTAATACAATCTTAGATTCATACTTTACCATAAGAAAATTTTTGAGTATTTCTACATTTTTATTACTACTATTCAATGTAGTATTATATTCATTATATTTATTCCACTTATCTTTTACATTGGCTAAATTTTCTTGAAGATTTAATAATGCACTTTGATCTCCAGGGCATTCATCTATGAGTTTTTTTAATGCTTTTTCATCACCTAAAATTGCATTATGCTTTTCATTAAGTTCTTTTGATAATATTTCTGTGTTCTTTAAAGTTTCCTCAATATATGAATTAGTTTTATTAATTTCCTTAGTAAGCGTGTTTTTCTGCATTACAAGTTTTTCGTATGAACTTAAGACAACTAATCCATCATTTACTTTTTTCTTGTATTCTTCATCTACTTTTAGTGATTCAGATATTAATTCCCTGTTTTTTATTTCATCACTTATATTTTTAATATATATATCATTATTTTTTATTTTACTACTTGCAACTAAGAAATTTTCTTCAAGTTTTTTAATTTCTTCTGATAAAATACTTTTTTCCTTTATCAAATCTTTTAAAATAATGCTTTCTTCTATTGCATCTATTATTTTTTGTTCCTTGACTTTTAGTTGTGGAACTTCAGTTTCTTTTTTTAATTTAATTGATTCAAATGAAATCTCAATTTTTTCTTTTTCTATTTTAATAATTTCTGCTTGTTCTGATAAATAATTAAGCTGTTTTTTAGCTAATTCAATTTGATTTAAAGTACTTTCATAATTTTCAATATAGGGTTTAACTTTAAAAGCACTTTCGCCAAATATTAATTTTCTTTGGATTTCATTTATTTCATGTTCTTTTTCTAATATTTTTATTTTTCTGATTTCCTGGACTTTCATTTCATTTTGAAGGTCCCATAATTCTTTTCCTTTATTAAATTCATCTTCTGCAGTTTCAAGCTTTGTTTGGCAGTTTTTATATTGCTCTTTTGTTTCTGTTAAAACATTTCTTTTTTCTTTTAAAATTTCTTCACTTATATTTTCAAAACCTCTAAGCTCACCTTCGAGCAAATTAAACTTTTGTCTTTGTTCTTTGATTTTATTTGATAACTTTGATGACAAGCCATCTCCGTATCTTTGTAAATTGAATAATCTTTCAAGCATGTTTCTTCTTTCTTTTCCCTCAAGCTTTAGAAATTCACTGAATTTCCCTTGAGGCAAAACAACAGTTCTTGTAAAATCTTCAAGTTTTAATCCTATGATTTCTTCACATTTATCATTTACAGCCTTTACACCTTCTTCTAATACCTCTTCATTTCCAAATGTTATATCTATAACTTTAACCGACTTTGTTTTAATACCGCCATTTTTATTGTCTCTTTTAAATTCCCTGTCTATTCTGTAGCGCTTTATTTCCTTTTCAGACATTTGAAACTCATAGCTAACATTTAAAGAATCACAATTTGTATTCATGAAGTTAGAACTTTTTCTTGCTACTTCTCCATACAAAGCTAAAGTTATTCCATCTAATATTGTTGACTTTCCACTTCCCGTAGGTCCGAATATACCAAACAATCCTTTGTCAGTTAACTTTTCAAAATTTATTTCCTGACTATCAATAAAACTGTTCAATCCTTTTATTTTAAGATTAATTGGCTTCATCATCTTCTTCCCCCTCTTGTAAAATGCATAAAAGCATATCTACCACTTCTTTTTGTGGCTCAACCTGCCTTTCTTTCATATAAAAATCTTTAAAAATATCTTCAAAAGATCTTTCTGAAAAACTACTTATATCAATTTCTTCTAAATTTTCAACTATAATTTTAGGTGTAATTTCAAGAATATCGCTTTTAGTGTTTTTCATGAGTTTTATTTCATCTTCTCTTATATATCTATCAGTTGTAATTTCTAAGTACACCCAACAATCCTTTTCTTTATTTTCTTCACATTTTAAAATTGCAGATTCAATACTTTCGCATTTCCATATCTCAATTGGCTTGTACACTTTTAATTCCAATTCTTCTATATTACATTCTTCACCAGATTTTACATCAACTATAAAACATTTTTTCTTAAAGCTAATTTCTTTCTTATTGTAATGAATAGGTGATCCAGCATATCTTGCTTTTTTCTTAGTTCCTGGAACTATCTGTGGTTTATGAACATGTCCTAATGCAACGTATTGTGCATTATCAGGGAAACAACTTCCATCAACTATAAAACTTCCCCCAAGTTGAACATTTCTTTCTGACCCTGCTTCTTCGCTTCCCATTGCAAAAAGATGGGATACGGCTATATTAATAGTATCATCTCTATATTTTTCTTTTAATGAATCAAATAACATTTTGATTCTGTCACCATATGACTTTAATCTTTCCTCTTCATCATCCATAGCTTCATATAAAACTTCATTCAATCTTTTTTCACTTGGATACGGAACAGACAGAATTACAGCTTTTTCACCATTCATTTCTATTTCTATAAATCCTTCTCCTGAATCTATGATTCTGTGATTGCCGTATTCTCCAACATCAACTACTGATTTAGGAGTGCCAAGCATAATAATTCCATGGTCCTTAGCTAATGGTCCTGCAGCTATTAGTCTGTCTGGATTATCATGATTTCCTGCTATAACTAATGTTAATCTTTCCCCGTTACAAGATAATTTCTTTAAAGTATCATAAAACATTTTTTCTGCTCTTGCAGGTGGATTAGGACCATCGTAAACATCACCTGCAATTACTATTAAATCTATATTATTATTTTTAACTATATCTATAAAGTCATTAAGAAAAGCTTCTTGCTCATCCATGCGACTATAACCTTCTAAATTTTTACCCAAATGCCAGTCCGATGTATGTAAAATTCTCATATACGTTCCTCCAAAAAAGATGTTTATACTATTACTTTATTATACTACTAAATTTTATATTTTTCAAAATTATTAATATCTGCAGATTTAAAGTTAAATCTTATTATATAATAATTAATTTATTTTTGAGAATTAATAACAAAGCCAGTCAAACAATGAATATTGACTGGCAAGTTATGTTTAATCATAAAGTTTAATTTTATGCTGAAATTTCTTCAAACTGAGAATTATAAAGATTTGCATAAAAACCATTTTTAGCTAACAATTCTTCA
>DIVM01000260.1 GCA_002435835.1 Firmicutes bacterium UBA6132 | reverse complement strand
CCTGCTCAAGGAGGCAGTGAAACATCAGCTGAAGTAAAAGACAGTGTAATATTTAGTATTAATGCTGAACCATCATCATTGGATCCTCAAAAGGGAAATGATTTATTGACATTTATGGTACATTATCAAATATTTGATACGCTAATCAGAGAAGATGTTGATGGTTCTTTGGTTCCAGGATTAGCTGATGAATGGAAAATTTCTGAAGATGGAAAAGAAATTACATTTAAATTAAAAAGTGATGTAAAATTCCATAATGGCGATACAATGACTGCTGATGATGTTGTATTTTCAATTAATAGAGCTATAGCTTCAAGCTTTACTAAAAGAATTACAGGTTCAATGGACAAGGCTGAAAAAATTGATGATACAACTGTAAAATTATCATTGAAATATCCATATGGACCAATTTTAGATTGCATTGCAACTTCTAACATGGGAATAATCAGCCAAAAAGCTGTTGAGGTCGATGAAGAAGGATTTGCAAGAAACCCAGTTGGTACAGGACCGTTTAAATTTGTTGAATGGAGCAATGGAGAGAAAATAGTATTTGAAAGTTTTAAGGATTACTACAGAGGAGAAGCGGAAATTAAAAATCTGACATTTAAAATAATAAGCGATAAAACTTCTGCAGCAGTTGCTTTAGAAAATGGTGAAGTTGATATTCTTTTAAGTCCAGCATTAGCAGACAAGCAAAATATTGTGGCTAATGATAAATTGGCATATTATGAAATTGAGTCAAACAGTTTTTATTTTATAGCACTTAATAATGAGAAAGGCTTATTTTCAAATAAAAAATTAAGAGAAGCAATTTCTTATGCAGTTGATAGAGAGTCTTTAATAATTGGAGCATTGGAAGGAAATGGTGCACCATTGGAATCAGCTATACCTGCTAACTGTTTCGGTTCACCTAAAGATTTTAAAGGTAATTCATACGATGTAGAAAAAGCTAAACAAATTTTGGCCGAAGCTGGATATCCTAATGGATTAAATGTTACTTTGCCTACAATGTATTTGGAGCCAACAGAAGTATTGCAAGATCAATTAAGACAAATAGGTATAATAGCAGAAATTGAACAAATGGAAAGAGGAGCATGGCTTCAAGATGTTTACACAGATACAAATTATGAAATTACCGTAGGAAGTTATTCTGCCCTTGTTCCTGATGCAGATCAAATTACATACAATCGTTATCACGGAGATTTCTTAGGTGGCGGAAACAATATGGTAAGAAGTAATATACCTGAACTTAACAAAGCTTTAGATACAAGCAGATATTCACAATCTCCTGAAGAAAGGGAAGCAGCTTATTTGAAAGCTTGTGAAATTCTAAGAGATGAATCTGTAATAATTCCTTTATACTCAAGCATGAATGGTATTGCTGCAAATAAGGATTTAAAAGGTGTTACAGCTCATCCAGTTCAAAGGGCTTTTGTTTATAATTATTCATGGAACTAAAAATATTAAGTTCAAGCAGATTATATCTGCTTGAACCTTTATAGGAGGTATTATGTTAAAGTTTATAACCAAAAGACTTGTTATGATTATGCCAGTAATTTTAGGGATTTCATTTATAATTTTTTCTATAATGGCTCTTACACCGGGGGACCCTGCAAGGTTAATTTTAGGTGAAAATGCATCTCAAGAAGATGTTGAAGCGCTAAGAGAAGAAATGGGATTAAATGAAAATTTCGTTATAAGATATGTAAAATATATAGCAAATGTTGTACAAGGTAATTTTGGCACATCCTATAGGAATAACATTCCAGTTTATGATGAAGTGTTTTCAAGATTTCCAAACACTTTAGTTTTAGCGTTCTGGGGAATTTCATTATCAGTTTTAATTGGTGTACCTGTTGGTATTATTTCAGCCGTAAAACAATATTCAATTATAGATACTTTAAGTTTAGGAACAGCGCTCATATTAACATCCATCCCTGCATTTTGGTTTGGTTTAATGTTAATATTATTATTCTCTTTAAAACTAAATATGTTTCCTTCAACAGGAGTTGATACTTGGAAACATTTTGTACTACCATCTGTGACATTAGCTGCAGGAACAATGGCAACATTAATTAGAATGACAAGATCAACAATGCTTGAAGTAATAAGGCAAGATTATATTAGAACTGCAAGAGCAAAAGGGGCAGGGGAAAAAAGAATAATTTTTAAGCATGCATTAAGGAATGCATTATTGCCTGTAATAACTATAATTGGAATAAACTTTGGATTCCAATTAGGTGGTGCAATGGTAATAGAAACTGTATTTGCCATGCCTGGATTAGGTACATTGATGATAACTTCTGTCAGATTAAAAGATACACCAATGGTTATGGCATCGGTATTATTTGTAGCAGTTGCAATTAGTTTAGTTAATTTATGTGTGGACATTTTATATTCATATGTGGATCCTAGAATAAAATCACAATATTCAAAGAGTTAGGTGGTGAAATAATGGAAGTACAAAAAGCGGATATAAAAAGAAAATATAAAAAAAGAAGTCAAATTAAATCAATTCTATTTCGTTTTAAGAAAAATAAGCTGGCTATGTTTGGAGTTATAATGTTCATAATTATGATTGCTATTGCTATATGTGCTGATTTTATAGTAGATTATGAACTTGATGCTGTAAAACAAAATATGAAAGAAAGATTACAAACTCCTAATAGTTTACATATGTTCGGCACTGACGAATATGGCAGGGATATATTTGCGAGGATAATTTTTGGAGCAAGGATTTCTTTATTTGTAGGCATAGTCACAATTTCCTTATCGCTTTCTATGGGTGCTATAATTGGAGCTACAGCAGGATATTATGGTGGAAAAATAGACAATATTCTCATGAGATTTATGGATGTGTTTTTAGCTATTCCTTCTATATTGTTAGCCATATCCATAGTTGCAGCATTGGGGACAGGTGTATTTAATTTGCTGTTAGCAATGAGTATTTCTCAAGTGCCGAGGTTTGCTAGAATTGTAAGGTCATCAATTTTAACTATTAAAGGCCAAGATTTTATAGAGGCTGCAAAAGCATGTGGTACTAAAGACTCAAGAATAATAATTAAGCACATCATACCAAATGCAATTGGTCCTATTATTGTTCAAGCTACATTGACCATGGCTTCTACCATACTTACAATTTCATCTTTAAGTTTTGTAGGTCTTGGCATACAATCTCCAACACCTGAATGGGGTTCAATGCTATCAGACGGCAAAACACAAATGAGATATTACCCTCACTTAGTAATAATACCTGGTATAGCAATTATGATGGCAGTTATGTCTCTTAATTTAATTGGAGACGGATTGAGGGATGCATTAGACCCAAGACTAAAAAATTAACTTCGTATAGAGGGGTGATTATATGAGTGATAAATTGTTGGAAATAAAAGATTTATATGTACATTACAAAACAGATGAAGAAACTGTATATGCAGTTAACGGGTTAAATTTATCCATTAATAAAGGAGAAACATTAGGTTTAGTTGGAGAAACTGGTGCAGGTAAATCAACAACTGCTCTAAGCATAATGAAACTGTTGCCAGAAAAAATAGGTATAATTAAAAGCGGTTCTATCAAATTAGAAAATATAAATATAACAAGTGCCACTGATGCAGATATGCGTTTAATCAGAGGTAATAGTATTTCAATGATATTCCAAGACCCTATGACAAGTTTAAATCCAATACTAACTATAGGAGATCAAATATCAGAAGTTTTGGAACTACATAATAAAGAGTTAAATAAAGAAGAAATCGCTAAAAAAGTTGATGGGATATTGGAACTTGTTGGATTATCAACTGAAAGGAAAAATGATTATCCACATCAATTTTCAGGAGGGATGAAACAGCGTGTTGTTATAGCTATAGCTTTAGCTTGTGAACCAAAACTTTTATTAGCTGATGAACCTACTACAGCTTTAGATGTCACAATTCAAGCTCAAGTATTGGATATGATGACAGATTTAAAGGAAAAATTAAATACTTCAATGATTTTAATAACACATGATTTAGGTGTTGTTGCGCAAACATGTGACAGAGTTGCAATTATGTATGCTGGTGAAATTATTGAATTAGGTACTGATGTTAATATATTTGAATCTGAACATCACCATCCATATACAGTTGGATTATTTGGTTCAATACCAAGCTTAACTAATGCGACAAAGAGGCTAAACCCTATAGATGGCTTAATGCCTGATCCTACTGATTTGCCTTCAGGATGTGTATTTCACACACGTTGTCCAAAGGTAATGGATATTTGTAAAACAAAAAAACCAAATGAGAAAGTAATAGGTAGTCATATGATTAAATGTAATTTGTTTGAAAAAATCTAATTACTCGTTTAGGGGGAATTATAAATGAATACAACTTTAATTCAAACAAAAGATTTAAAAAAATATTTTAAAACTCCCAAGGGTGATCTTCATGCAGTTGATGGAGTCGATATATCAATAGAAAAAGGTAAAACTCTTGGAGTGGTAGGTGAGTCTGGTTGCGGCAAATCAACTCTTGGCAGAGTACTACTTCGGTTAATTGAACCTACATCTGGTCAGGTTTATTTTGAAGGAAATAATATTGTAGAATATAAAAATAAAGAAATGATGTATATGAGACAAAACATGCAAATAATTTTTCAAGATCCATATGCTTCATTAAATCCAAGGATGACAATAAGCGATATAATAGCTGAACCAATTAAGGTTTGTCAAACTATTACAAAAAAAAATGAAATAGAAAATAAAGTTTATGAGTTGATGGAAACAGTAGGATTAGCGGAAAGACTTATAAATTCTTATCCACATGAACTCGATGGTGGAAGAAGACAGCGTGTGGGAATAGCAAGGGCATTGGCACTTAACCCTAAATTTATTGTTTGTGATGAGCCTGTGTCATCATTGGATGTTTCAATTCAAGCGCAGATATTGAATTTAATGATGGACTTGCAGGAGGAAATAGGATTAACTTATATGTTTATAACTCACGATTTAAGTGTTGTAAAACATATAAGTAATGAAATAGTTGTTATGTATTTAGGTCAATGTATTGAAAAGGCAGACTCACATGAACTATTTGAAAATCCGTTACATCCATATACACAAGCATTGCTGGATGCAATACCAATAGCAAATTTAGCGAGCAAAAATAAAAAAAGAAAAATAATAAAGGGAGAAGTAACAAGCCCTATTAATCCAAAACCTGGTTGTAGGTTTTATGCAAGATGTCCTAAAGCAAATAGTGATTGCATGTCTCCTGACATTAAATTAAAAGAGATTAAAAAAGGTCATTATATATCATGTGTTCTGTATAACTAAAGGGGTGGTAATAAAATGAAATTGTATGTAAATTTATTTTTAGCCTTTTTTAGACCTGGCATATTTGGGTTTGGGGGAGGTCCATCTGCAATACCTTTAATTCAAAAAGAAGTTATAGATAATTATGGATGGTTAACCATTGAAGAATATATTGATGCTGTTGCACTTGGTAATTCTCTGCCCGGTCCTATTGCTACAAAGCTTGCGGCTTTAATAGGTTATAAGGTAGGAGGTATTTTAGGGAGTTTAACAACTTTAATTGCTATTGTTGTTCCAAGTGCTATTGCAATGATGCTTTTGTATCATTTTTATGCAAAATACAAAGAATCACTATGGTTAAAAAGCATGATGACAGCTGTAAAACCTGTAGTTGTAATCTTGCTAGCTGAAACTGCAATAACTATGGCACAAAAATCATTTCCAATATCTATAACATGGTTTATTGCAGCTGCTGCATGCTTAGGTGTTTTTTATTTTAAAGTTCACCCCGCTATATTAATTGTTTGTTCAATGGTTTTTGGAGTTGTTTTTATAAAATAAATTATATATATGTAAATATTTGTAGAAAATATTACATTTATAATGATGTCTTAACTTTTTCATTTAAATAAAATTTTAAATTATTTTAAAATAAAGGAGTTAGTATGAAAAAAGAATTTTATCAAAATAATAGATTAAATTTTGCAAAAGATATGGAAGATAATTCTATTGCAGTATTTTTTTCAGGAACATATATTAGGGATACATGCGATCAATTTATTTATCCATTTTCAGTTGAAAGAAATTTTTATTATTTAACAGGAATAGACAGAGAAAATATGATATTGATTATATCAAAGATAAATAATGTGATAAGTGAATGTTTGTACATACCCCCTGTTGATGAAATGTATGAAAAATGGAATGCATTGTTTATGCGTGATGATGAAGCTAAATTAAAATCAGGTATCAGCAATATCGAATATATAGATTCATTTACTAAAAACTTTGCAAAAAAAATGTTTTATGATGCAAGCATTGAAAATGTTTATCTATTTTTCCACTATACAGAGTTAGATGAATTTGAAAATTTAAGTAAGAAGTTTGCTATGAAAGTAAAACAACAATATCCTTCAGTGAATATTATTAATTCGCTTAGTATCATGACAAAGCTTCGAAATGTTAAAACCGAAGAAGAGGTTGATGAAATACAAAATGCTGTAAACTTAACAAATGAAGCATTAAATAATGTTATGAAAATTTTAAAGCCTGGCATTTACGAGTATCAAATAAAATCCCATTATCAACACAGTTTGACTATGAATAACAGTAAACCAAGATTTAGATCAGTAATTGCTGCAGGGAAAAATGCTTTAATTCTACATTATAATGAAGGAAAATATCAAACAAAGGATGGAGATTTAGTTCTCATGGACTTAGGTGCTCTGTCTAACTGGTATGTATCAGATATAACTAGAACATATCCTGTTAATGGCAAGTTTACTGAAAAACAAAATGAATTATATAATATAGTATTGGAAGCACAGTTAATAGCAATGGATGAAATTAAGCCTGGAGCTACTGAAGATACAGTAAACAATGTAGTTAAAACATTTTACTCCAAAGCATTAAAAACTATTAAATTAATAAATGATGATTCTGATGTTAATAAATATTATTTTCATGGTTCTGGGCACTCAATTGGTTTAGATTTACATGACTTAAGAATGCCAAGAAAAGAAATAATGGAAAACAGTGTTTACACTATTGAGCCAGGATTATATATTGCAGAATTAGGAATTGGAATTAGAATAGAAGAAAATGTGTTAGTTAATAAAAATGGTTTAGTTAATTTATCTCAAAATATTATAAAAACTACAAATGATATAGAAAATTATATGAATTCTTAATTGAAATTAATAAACAGTACTTTTAAGCAGTGCTGTTTATTTTTCACTTTAATATGGTATTAAGATATGTTATACTAAATAACAATAATAATTGATTTTTATTCTTATTAAAATATCATTAATAGTTAGCAGTATATTTTTATAGGTGAAAGGGTTACAGAATATGTATATAGCTAAAAAAACTTCAATCATAGTTATTATATTGATGTTTTTATTTTCAAAACAAGAAATTAATGCTGTTGATACTATAGTAAGAGTAGCGTTTGAATATGGCCTGCCCCCGTATCAATTTATTGAGAATGGGCAGAGTTTAGGTGTACACATTGATATCTTGAATAATATTGCACAAAAAAATAACTTTACAATTGAATACGTACCAATGAAAAGTGAAATTGAATGTTATAATGCTTTAGAAGTTAATTCTGTTGATTTAGTTTTAGGCGTAGTAAAAAATGAAAAATTTAGATACCAATCCACAGACAGCATATCACAGTCATCCATTATAATGATTTCAAACAAAGATAAAGCAAATACAATACGAAATAATAAAAATAAGTTAATTAAAACCGTTTTCGAAAACGATACCATAAGTTATTCATATATTCAAAAAATAAAAAATATGAGATATAGAATTGTATCCAATCAATCAAGGGCTTTTAATGTATTGACGTCAGGGGATGCGGATGTACTCATAGGTGTAAAAAGTAGCATCATATACCAATTACAAAAAGCAAATCTCGAAGATGAATATACCATAATTAATAACTATATGGTTCCTATAGAATATACTATTTTAACTAAAAAAGGCGATTCGGATTTTTTGAGAAAATTAAATAGTGATTTACAACAGCTAAGAATCAGTGGTGAATATGTAAAAATTCATGATAAATGGGTTAATGAAGAAAATTATTTAATGAAAGAAATAATAAATTATGTTATTGCTTTAATTATAATATTCATATTAATATTTTTGTTTATAACTGTAGTTAATTACAGGTTAAATAATTTATTAAAAAAACAAGTTAGAGAAAAAACTAAAGAGCTTTTACAAATAAATGAGGATTTACAAAAACAAATAATTGAAACAAGAAATAATAATGAGTTAAAAAATTGTATAGTTGAACATAGTCCAAGCTGTATTATTGTATTTGATACGGATTTTAAAATTAATCTTTTTAATAAAAGCGCATGTAAATTAACAAATTTATCATCACTTAATATCGGACAAAGCATTTTAGAAATACCTTTTATTTATGATATACTAAACGACAAGTTGAATAAAATTTTTAATGAGAATTTAACCATTATAAATGAAGAAATAACTATAAGTGATGAGTATGTTGAAAATAAAAGTTATAGATATGATATTTACCAACTTTATAACATGGACAATAGTATTAGGGGAGCAATTGTTTTAGTGGACAATGTGACTGAAGAATTAAAGATAAAAGAAGAAATATTTGAAAAGCAGAAAAATATAGCTCTTAATAAAATTATAGCCGAAATAGCCCATGAAATAAGGAATCCATTAACTTCCATAAAAACTATTGTCCAAATGATTCCGTTTAAAAAAGAAGACCAAAAATTTCAGTTTCAATTAGCTGATATTGTACCAAAGGAAGTGGATAGGGTAAATAATTTGATTAATAATTTAATAGATTATGCAAAGCCAAAAATAAATAATAAACAAATAGTAAATATTAGTGAAATCATAATTTCTTGCTCCATGCTTATAAAACCTACATTACAAAAAAATAGTATTAAATTAATAATATCGGATGATGAAAATTTATCTCTTTTTGCTGATAAGAATCAAATAAAGCAAGTTTTAATCAATATTTTATTAAATGCAATTGATTCTATAAAGGAGAAAATTAAAAATAGTGATTTAAAAAATAATAATTTGCATATATTTATAAATGCTTGGGAAGATAGTGAATATGTTTATATTCAAATCATAGATGAAGGCTTAGGCATGACGGATGATGAAATAAAAAAATCTATGAGACCATTTCATACAAATAAGTCAAATGGAACTGGTATTGGATTAAATATATCTAAACAATATGTTGAAGAAAATAACGGAGTATTTATTATTGAAAGCAATCCGCAATTTTGCACTAAAGTGACTATGAAGTTTAGGCGGTAAGTATGATGGATAAGCGTATATTAATAATTGACGATGAGATTGGAATATGTACAGCGCTTACTATAGCTCTAGAAGATAAATATTATGTTAAAGCATGTACTACTCCAGCTGAAGGATTGAAATATTTGAAAGAAGAATATTTCAATATAATTTTACTTGATTTGAGAATAGGAGAATATAACGGATTGGATGTTCTCTCTGAAATTAAAAAAATAGATAAAAGTATAGCAGTCATAATAATGACAGCTTATGGTAGTATTAATACTACAATTGAAGCTATAAAAAAAGGTGCATTTACATATTTGACAAAACCTTTAAATTTAAGTGAGTTATATATTATTATTGAGCAAGCATTAGAGTTTCAAAGGTTAAATGAAACTGTGGAATATTTGAATAAAGAATTGCAAAATAAATATTCGTATAACGGAATTATAGGACGTAGTTCTTCTATTAAAAATGTTATAAAAATGATTGAGAAGTTAAAAGATATTGATACAAATGTTGTTGTTACAGGAGAAAGCGGAACAGGCAAAGAATTAGTTGCACGTGCTTTGCATTACTCAGGTAAAAGAAAAAATGAACGATTTGTTGAAGTTAACTGCGCTGCAATACCTGAAGGTTTGCTTGAAGAAGAATTGTTTGGACATAAAAAGGGATCTTTTACAGGAGCATTAGAAGATAAACAAGGGAAATTTGAATATGCTAACAATGGGACAATTTTTTTGGATGAAATAGGAGATATGCCATATAATCTTCAAGGAAAGCTGTTGAGAGTATTACAACAAAAAGAATATTCTCCCATTGGGAGCAATGCAATAATAAAACTAGATATTAGAATAATTTCAGCTACTAACAAGGATTTAAAATCGCTGGTGGAGGAAGGTATATTTAGGAAGGATTTATATTATAGACTTAATGTTGTGGATATTGCGTTGCCTTCTTTAAAAGACAGAAAACAGGATTTACCTCTGTTATTTAATCATTACATAGAAAAATTCAATGAAGAATTAAATAAAAATATAATTGGTTTATCAAAAGAAGCAGAAAAGAAAATGCTTAATTATAATTACCCAGGAAATATAAGGGAACTATCAAATATAATTGAAAGTGCAATCGTTTTATCAAATGGTGAAATTATAGATATTGAAGATTTACCAGAAAAGGTAAGATTAAAAAAAAGTAATGAAGAAACGGAAAATTCTGTTTTTATTGAGAATATAATTGGTTTAACACTGCAAGAAGTTGAAAAAAAAGTTATTAAAGCATGTTTGTTAAAAAATAAAGGTCACAGGGTTGTGACTGCAAAAATGTTAGGTATCAGTGAAAAAGGGCTTAGGAATAAAATCAAGGAGTATGAGTTGTAGGAAGAGGAATTTAATATAAACTGTTTGATTAAGCCAATGGCTAAAAATTCAAGCAAGGGTTATAGATTTGTTTGTTTTTGTTACTACATTTTTAGTACCTTTAATTTTTACAATCATATGTACGGCTTTTGCTATAGCAGTTGGGTTGTAATATATATAAAGTACAGAAGATAGGTCTTAAATAAATATTAATATATGATAATAGTTATCTCTAAATATTAAAAATACTTTTTGAGACAACTCTTTTTTGTCTTATATCAGCGTTATATACTAATCTTAATAATTTTTTGCATAGAGCTTTAAATAGAGAAAATTTTTTATCCCCATTATCACAAAAAAGGTTTATCCAATCTTTTATCAAAAGCATTATTTGTCTTTAACTCTTTATGCCAAAATATATTGCTTAATCCTATCTTTTCAACTAAATTTAGGGTACATAACATAAATTTTGATATTTAATATGGTTGACCCAACTTTTCTACAATATTACTATCAAAGGAATTAGTTTCTTCGTATGTCTTACTCAAATCATTAAGTAATCTAAACACTTTTTTAAACATTTTTGGATACATATAAGTTCCAACAGCCTGACCCTTTGAAACAGTATCCAAATAGTTATAATTTAGTTGCTTTACTAAATCTGCAAAGTACGCTCTTGTTCAGTTTCTAAAAATCCGGCTTGAATGATAAACCCTATGTATTTATCTTTAGTTGTTATCGATTTCATATGCTCAATAAACTTCATAACAATTCCAGGCATGGCATGAATATAAAGTGGAAGGGTTTTGCGACGAGTTTATTTTCCGTTTGAAACATTTAGAGTTCATATTATAATATACTAATGCAAAAAAATAAAAATCATGATAAAATAAATAATCATTATATTTATATAAATAGTATACAATGATGGAGGATTGTTGTGATAAAGAAAATATTGTTAGTAGCAACTTATAAAGAACTTTTTGATTTATCTAAGGAAATCGTTAAACAAAATAATTACCCAGTTGAAGTAATCAGGGCAAATTCATATGAAGCAGATGATATAATTTCTAAATGGTCTAAGAGAGGTATTGAAATAGTTATAACTAGAGGCGGTACATATAAAGCTATTGCTCAAAAAAGTAAATTTATTACTTTAGAACTTAAAGTTGATGTTATAGATATTTTAAGAGCTTATGAACAAGTTAAAGACAGAAATGAAAAAGTTGGATTTATTGGATGGAGCAATGTTATATATGGTATTGAACAATTTAAAGAGGTGTTTGACAAGGATTTATATTCAGTTATAGTTGATAATCATAATGAAGAAGATAATGCAGTAGAGCAAACTAAACAACTTGTGTTAAATGGTGTAAATGAGTTTATTGGAGATTATACAGGAGTAAAAATTGCAAAAAAATTAGGTTATGATGCTCACATGGTTGAAACAAGCAAGGGTGTAATTATAAATGCAATAAATGAAGCAATAAAAATTCTTGATGTAAAACATCAAGAACAAGCAGAAACTGAAAGAGTTAAAATTATAATGGATTTTGTTAACGATGGAATCATAGCTGTAAATAAAGAAGGCGAAGTAATAATATTTAATAAAAATGCTGAAAAGTTTTGTAAAGACTGCAATATTTCCCGTGAAGAAATTATTAAATGCATGGAATTTAATGATTTGTCTAAGGTATCAGAAATAAAAAAGTTAAATGATGATTGTACAATATCATTAAATAAATCAGCTGTTACTGTTGGTGGTGAAAGTTACGGTGTTGTTGCATCTTTTCAAAATGTTACTCAAATACAAAGGAAAGAGCATGAAATAAGAGCAAAGCTTGCTGAAAAAGGACTTAGTGCAAAATATACATTTGAAGATATAAAACATAAAAATGAAAAAATGCAGGATTTAATAAAAAGATCAAAAAAATATTCCAAATCAGATTCAACGGTGTTAATAGAGGGAGCAACAGGTACAGGTAAAGAATTATTTGCTCACAGCATACATAACTATAGTTTAAGAGCCAGTGAAGCTTTTGTTGCAATAAACTGTGCAGCACTTCCTGAAAATTTACTTGAAAGTGAATTGTTTGGATATGTTGAAGGAGCGTTTACAGGAGCAAGAAAAGGCGGTAAAATTGGTTTGGTTGAATTAGCACATAGAGGAACTTTGTTTTTAGATGAAATAGGAGATATGCCGCTTAATCTTCAAACAAGACTTTTGAGGGTTATTCAAGAAAAAGAAGTTATGCGTCTTGGAGATGATAAAATTATTCCTGTTGATGTAAGAATAATTTCATCTACAAATGTTAATTTGAAACAATTTGTTGAAGCTGGAAAATTTAGAGAAGATTTATATTACAGATTGCATGTTTTGACAATCAGAATTCCATCATTAAATGAGAGAAGAGAAGATATAGATGTAATTGCTAAAAAAATCCTCGATGATTATGTTAATACAGGTAAAAAATACATAGCAGGATTTAGTGATAATGCATTAAATAAACTTAAAAGGCATAATTTCAAAGGTAATATTCGAGAATTAAGAGGTATAATTGAACGAGCAATTGTTATAACAGATACTGCATATATAAAATGTGAAGATATAGACATTGACGGTGATGACATTGGAGATGAAATTAGTGCAGGAAGTGATATTAAAAGGAACGAGATGAAGTTAATAGAAGAAACACTTATTAAAACAAATAACAATTATTCTAAAGCCTCAAAAATGCTTGGCATTGATCGCTCAACTTTGTACAGAAAAATGAAAAATAAGTAATATATTTGAAATGTTGTTGCATATTGCATCGTAAAAAATGCATTATGCAACATTTTATTTTTTTTGGAAAACGAATTCTATTCAAAATACACATATTTTTAATAGAAGGATTTTGGCATGATAATTGCTAAATGTATTTATGTAAAATTAATCTTACATGGTTACATTTAGGCTTAATAATTTTATTAGTAATATAATTATTAACATCTATTAGGAGGAAAAAATGAGATTAGTAACATTGAAGACAGAAGGAAAAGAAGTTGGTGGTATCGTAGTTAAAAAAGGAATTGTTAAACTTGAAACAGTTAATAAAGAATTCGATGCAAACTGGCCAACAGACATTTTTAATCTTATTAACGAAGGACAGTTAGATGAACTTAACAAATGGTATAAAAATGGCGGGTGTAAAGTTCTTGATGAGTTAGATTTAGACGTAGTTTCTTTTGAAGAAGCAAAATACGGCCCATTGTACAGAAATCCTCAAAAGATTTTCGGTATAGGACTTAACTACAAAGATCACGCGTCAGATTTAGCAGAAGTGGCACCTACTACAGAACCTGCAAGCTTCTTTAAACCTGCTACAACAATTATTGGTACTGAAGATGAAATCAAAATCCCACTTCAATCTGAAAAAACTACAGGTGAAGCAGAACTTGGAATAATATTTGGTAAAGTGTGTGAAGATGTAGAAAAAGAAGACTGGTTAGATTATGTTGCTGGATATACAACAATAATAGATATGACAGCAGAAGATATACTAAGGAAAAATCCAAGATATCTTACAAGGGTTAAAAGCTTTGAAACATTTTTTAGCTTTGGACCACAGTTAGTGACACCAGATGAAGTAGACGATGTATTAAAACTTAAAGTTGCAACAGTAATCAATGGACAAGTTCATGCAGAGAACACAGTTTCAAACATGACATTCCCACCTGATTATTTAGTATCATTCCATTCAAAAGTTATGAAATTTTTACCGGGAGATATATTATCAACGGGTACACCAAGAGCAGTACATATTAGTGAAGGTGATGTAATTGAATGTCATATAGCTGGATTTGAACCTTTAGTAAATCCAGTAATTGATAAAAAATTACATAAATAATAAATAAATAAATAAATAAATTAAAAAGGAGCAAAATATGGAATTAGGTTTAAAAGATAAGTCAGTCATAGTTATGGCTTCAAGCTCAGGACTTGGTAAAGCAATTGCAACAGAAATGTCAAAAGAAGGAGCAAAAGTTATGCTCTTTAGCCCATTTGAAGACCAGCTTAAAGAAGCTCAAGCTGATATCAAAGAAGCAACTGGAAATGAGCCACAATATTTTGTAGGTGATATTACAAAAGCAGAAGACATTAAAGAATTAGTAAATAAAACAGTAGATTGCTACGGTTCAGTTTATGCACTTGTAAATAATACAGGTGGACCACCTGCAGGAACTTTTGATGCATTTGACGACAAAGAATGGCAAAAAGCATATGAGCTTACATTATTGTCATATATAAGAGCTGTAAGAGAAGTGCTTCCATACATGAGAAAGAATGGCGGTGGAAGAATATTATGTTCAACATCATCATCAGTAAAAGCAGTGCTTGATAATTTAATATTATCAAATACATTCAGAATGGGCGTAGTAGGACTTGCTAAAACATTATCACAAGAATTAGGAAGTGATAATATACTTGTAAACGTTATTGGACCAGGAAGAATAGGTACAGCTCGTATAGATTACCTTGACCAAGTTCGTGCAGATAAAGCGGGTATAACGGTAGAAGAAGTACAAAAACAATCATGGAAAAGCATTCCTCTTGGAAGATATGGACAACCAGAAGAATATGGCCGTTTAGCTACATTCCTTTGTTCTGAAGCAAATACATACATTACAGGTCAAACAATATTATTAGATGGTGGTATGGTTAAATCAGTTCTTTAAATTTTATAACATTTTTTCCTAAGGCTAAATGATATTTAAACAGGCAAAAAAATAAAATAAAAATACGCTTGAAGCCAAATTATTTCATTACGTTTTGTGCCTTGAGCGAAACGAAAGGGTGGATAGAATTATGAATAAACGTTTATCAGCAATATGTGCAGTAGTATTAGCAACATCAATGATTTTGGGAGGATGTGCTAGTTCAGCTCCAGCTCCAGCTGCTACTGATT
Source organism: Firmicutes bacterium UBA6132 (assembly GCA_002435835.1). Next base: position 3,085 of record DIVM01000260.1, on the reverse strand, counting down.
CAGCAAAACCTGCTACTGAAGCAACAGAAACAAAAAAAGAAACTTCTTATCCAGAAAAGACAATTACCGTAACGCAAGGATTTAAAGCTGGTGGTGGAAGTGATACTCTTGCTCAAATAACTCAGCCTCATCTTGAAAAAATATTAGGACAAACATTTACAAATCAATATATACCAGGAGCTACTGGTGCAATAGCTTGGAATCAACTAGCAAAAACAACTAAAAATGACGGATATACAATTAGTATAACAAATACACCAATGTTGATGACAAATTATATCATGAACGAAGAAATTAAATATAATATTTCTGAACTTACACCAATTGCAAACGTAGTTACAGACCCTGGTGTAGTAGTTGTAGCAGCTGATAGCAAATACAACACAATGGAAGAATTGCTTACAGATATAAAAGCTAACCCTGGAAAAATTACAGCAGGTAACTCAGGTGTTGGTGGAGATGACTTCTTTACTCAATTAAGATTCAAAAAAGCTTCAGGCTTGGATGTAGCTATGGTTCCATTTGATGGTGATGGTCCATCATGGCAAGCAGCAATGGGCGGAAAAGTTGATGCAAGCTTTAATAACCTTGGAGTTGTATATTCACAAGTTAAAGCTGGAAACTTAAAAATGTTATGTATATTTGCAGAAGAAAGAAGCGATATGGTTCCAGATGTTCCAACTCTTAAAGAACTTGGAATTGAACTTGTATCAGGTTCGTCAAGAGGATATAGTGCACCTGCAGGAATTTCAGAAGACGTAAAGCAAAAATTATATGATGCATTTAAAGAAATGGCTAAAAGTGAAGACTTTATTAAAGGTGCAGCAGATTCAGCTTTAGTTGTAGATATTAAAATAGGTGATGAATATAAAGCATACCTTGAAGAACAAGAAGCACAATTTACTGAAATTTGGAATGAAGTAAAAGATACTTATCAACAATAATATTTATATTACAACATTATAACATAATACAAATGGAGGTATAAATGAAGCATTATATAAAATTAATAATATGCTCAATATGCAGTTTGTTATTCACATTAGTACTTTTTACAAACTCATTTAAATTACCTGCAGTTGCTAAAAGGCTACCCGTAATATTATGTGCTGTTATTGTGCTATTATCATTAATGATAATAGCACAAGCACTTTATGAGAAGAAAAAAGGCAACTCAAAGGTTGGAAAGAAAATAGATGTAAAAACGGTTGTTTTATTTGCTTTTATTATAGCAATATATATCTTTACAATTAAACCTATTGGATATTTTATAGTAACACCGATATTCTTGATATTTATGCTTAGATATCTAAAAACTGGGCCTTGGTTGCAGTCTATACTTATTGGAGTTGGGTTTACTTTATTTGTATATTTATTGTTTGTATTATTCTTAAAACTTCCTGTACCTTTAGGTATCTTTGAAGTGTAGGAGGTAAAGAAAGTGACAATATCATATGTTTCACAAGAATTTTCAACACCTTTAGGGATTTTTGAATTACAGGAGGTAATAGAAAGATGACAATATCATATGTTTTAGAAGGACTTTCAGCTCTGTTTTCAGTAACTTGTCTATTAGCAGTTATATCAGGAACAACTATAGGTTTGTTCGTAGGTGCAATGCCTGGACTATCTGCTACAATGGCAATAGCATTGTTGCTTCCGCTAACTTATAAATTTGAACCAGCGATTGGTTTAGCAATGCTGACATCTCTGTATATGGGAGCTATGTATGGAGGTTCAATTTCGGCAATATTAATAAATACACCTGGTACACCTTCAGCAGCAGCAACAGTAATAGATGGTTATCCGATGTCACAACGAGGAGAATCAGGAAAAGCACTTGGAATTTCACTTACATCATCTCTTATAGGTGGTTTATTAAGTGGTATAGCATTATTAGTATTTGCACCTGTACTTGGTTCTGTGGCACTTGAGTTTGGACCTGTAGAATTATTTGCAGTTGCAGTACTTGGTATTACAATAATTGGTTCATTATCTAAAGGTTCTACAACTTTAGGGTTGCTTTCAGGTATGATTGGACTAATGCTTTCTCTTGTAGGTATGGACCCTATTACAGGTACACCAAGATTTACATTTGGAAATATAAATCTTTTTTCTGGAATTCCTTACACAATTGCATTAATAGGACTTTTCTCAATTCCACAAGCTTTAAAACTTGTTGAACAAAATCTTCCTAATAGAGAAATTAAGGTATCTTTTACAGATAAAATGCTTCCAAAACTTAATGAGTTTTTAGAAATATTACCTACAACAATTAGATCTAGTATCATAGGTATATTTGTAGGGATTATTCCTGGAGCTGGCGGAGATACAGCATGCTGGTTTGCATATAATGAAACTAAAAGATTTTCAAAACATAAAGAAAAATTTGGTACAGGATATTCATTAGGTATAGCAGCTGCAGAATCAGCTAACAATGCAGTTGTTGGTGGGGCTTTAATACCAACAATATCATTAGGTATTCCTGGAAGTTCAGCAACAGCTATTATAATGGGAGGGCTTATGGTTCATGGTATAATGCCAGGTCCAACTCTAATGCAGGATTATCCAGTACTTACATATACTCTTATATGGGCAGTTATATTTAGTAATATAGCTATGTTTGTTATGGGACTACTTGTTACTAAATTAGCTATAAACGTAACTAAAATCAGTGATAGAATAATTGCACCAGCAATTATAGTACTTTGTGTAATAGGATCATTTTCAATTAACAACAGCATATTTGATGTTGGTTTGATGTTTGTATTTGGTATCGTTGGATACTTTATGAACAAAATCAACATGCCTACATCACCTATGGTAATAGGTATGATATTAGGAAGCATGCTTGATACATCGCTAAATCAAGCTTTAATTATTGGAAATGGAAGCTATGGAATATTCTTTAAAAGTCCTTTAGCAACAATATTGTTAATAATTTCTGCAATTTCAATATTACAATCAACACCAATATTTGATGTAGTAAAAGCAAAATTCAATAAAAAAGCACCAGCTGCAACATTAAATGTAGAGGAAGGAATGGACGACTAAATGAGAAGCAGAAAAATGATGGAAGGTTTAT
>DIVM01000124.1 GCA_002435835.1 Firmicutes bacterium UBA6132 | reverse complement strand
TTGCAGCAAAAGCTCCGTCCCCAAATCACTTAAAGGAGTAGCATAATAATATGAAATTATTTAGAAATGTTTTTTTATCATTTATTGTTTTAATTTTTGTAATGTCTAATATTGGGTTTGCTGATGTGCAAAGTCCTAATTCAGACACTAATACAAGTAGTACAAGTTTATTAACTTATTCAGCAAGTCATAATAAATACATAAACAATCCTTATGGCTATGAAATTGTTTTGCCGAATTATTTAAAATTAAATGAAGATATAGTTAGCGTAAAAAGTCGTTTTGAATCTGAAAATCTTGTAGTTGAAGTTCTTTATGACAATTTTGAAAATACGCTTGATACTTTTTCTATTTATAATGATTATGGAAACAGGGGTATTAAAAAAAATCCTGAATTTAATGTAACTAATGAGTATTATCATAATTTTAATGGAGTAAAAGGTTATATAGTTCTGTATAATAGGAACAAAATATCATCACCATCATCTGGTACGGATAGAAATTATTATGCAACCATATCTTTTGCTCGTTCAGACAAAGAAGTTATAACAGTTTTTATGAAATCATCTGATCCAATTTACATTGAATCTATAATGAAAAACTTTAAATTTATAAATAAAATAGGTGAAATGAAACAGGATGCTGTATTTGAACCTACAAAGAAAAATTTCGACCTATTAACTCAGGAATTCTATGATAAATATTTTATAAATAATGAAAAAGTTGATTTCGGTATTTTTGAACCAACATTTCCAATTTATAAATATAAACTTCAACAATTAGAAGCGATGTTTGATTATAAATTTCCTGTTGCATTAACTTATAATTCTTTTGAACTTCCTTTTAAAACAGATTATATGTACAAAGCAAAGGAAGAAGGCAAAGTAATTGAGTATACATTATATACAACTGACAAAATAAATGGTAAAGATAAGGACATAACTCTCCAAATATTAAAAGGAAATTATGATGAATATTTAAATAAATTAGCAGAAGATTTCAATAAATATGATTATCCAGTTCTTTTTAGGTTAAACAATGAAATGAATGGAGCTTGGGATGTTTATTCTTCATATTTTTTAGGAAAAGATTCTGATTTATATATTGAATGTTGGAAATATATTTATGATAAGTTCCAAGAAAATGGTGTTGACAATTTAGTGTTTGTATGGAATCCAAATGAATTATCTTTTCCTAATTACGCGTACAACCATTATTTGACATATTTCCCAGGAAATGAGTATGTGGATGTTGTTGGATTGACAGCATATAACACAGGAACGTACTATAAAGGCGAAACATGGAGAACTTTTAATGAAGCATATGATCATGTTTACTATGATTATATAGAACGCTTCAAACATCCAATGATGATAACTGAATATAGTTGTTCTTCAACAGGAGGAAATAAACCTGCTTGGTTCAAGGATATGTTCAACCAAATAGAAAAATATGATAGAATAAAACTTGCTGTTTTATGGAATGGTCAAGATTATGATACTACAAAACCTGGTCATCCTGTTTCAAGAAATTATAGGCTTGATTTAGATGAATCAGTAATACAAGCAATTAAAGAAAGTCTTAAAAATTATAAATAGTGAAGTTAGGGGACGGACCCTTTGAAGATTTAGGGACGGACCTTTTGCAAAAAAGGGTCCGTCCCTAAGCAGCGAAAGCTCCGTCCCCAAATTGCAGTCCCCAAATTGCAAAAGGTCCGTCCCTGTGTTATAATAAATAATCACATGTTAGGAGGTAATTATGAATATGAATATATTGGTTTGTGATGATGAAGTGGAAATAGTGGAAGCTATTGAAGTATATTTGAAAAGTGAAGGATATAATATTATTAAATGCTACAACGGTATTCAAGCAATTGAAGCTGTTGAAAATAATGATATACATTTAGTTTTAATGGATATAATGATGCCTGAAATGGACGGTATAAAAACTACTGCTAAAATAAGGGAAATAAAAAATATTCCTGTTATTATGCTGTCAGCAAAATCCCAGGACATAGATATAATAATGGGTTTGAATATGGGGGCGGATGATTACATAACAAAACCTTTCAAACCTTTAGAGCTTTTGGCAAGAGTTAAATCACAGCTAAGACGTTATACAACTCTTGGTGGGGCTAATGATAAAATAGGCCAATATAAAAATGGAGGCTTAGTAATAGATGATGAAAGAAAAGAAGTAATTGTTGATGGGGAAATAATTAAGCTTACTCCAGTAGAATATAAAATTATTTTATATTTAACAAAAGATGCAGGACGTGTTTTTTCTATTGAAGATATTTATGAAAATGTTTGGAAAGAGCCATCTTTTAATCCTGAAAATACAGTTGCTGTTCATATAAGACGAATTAGGGAAAAAATTGAAATTGATCCTAAGAATCCGAAGTACCTGAAGGTGGTGTGGGGCGTTGGCTATAAAATGGAAGAAATTCAGTAGAAAATCTGCAACAAAGGCCACAGTTTTTATTTTAATTATTTTGTGTTTGGTTATAGGTACAAATAGTGGTTTGGACATTTTTTTAAATGTGCAAAATTATGAAAGCATTACCCAAAGCGATTATATGAAAAGCAATGCATTAAGTAGTGAACTGCGCAATAATGCAAACCGCCTTGAATATTTGCTTAGAGTTTTTAAAAGTGAATCATATATTAGAAGTGGCAAAACTGTTGAAAACTTAGGTATTAAAGACAATTGGCAACTGACAAATTTATATAATGATTTTATAACGCAAAATAATTATGAAGATAATTCTGAAACAGAAGCCCTTTTTTGGCAAGAAAAAGCAGAAGAAATTAAAGAAATTAAAGATATTATTTTGAAAAGTGATTTATCAAATTATGAACAAATTATTAATGAATTAAATAATCCAGTGGGTTTAATTTATTATTCAACAAATGGTGATTATATATGTACAAATACCAATATTTCAACGAAATCTCATTATTCCATACGTGGAGCATATGTTGTAATAGACAAAAATGGTACTGAAATTAATCCTAATAATGGTGGCAATGGATTTTCAGCTTCATTAACAGATAAAATACAATCCATAGAAAATGGTTACGATAGAACTTTCATATATATTGCAATTACAGAAGATGGTTTAGAATCAAGAAAAGCTAAATGGAACCATGATAGGGATAACTTGACTAAGAATATAACTATTATATCTATTTGCATAATAGTTTTAATTGTACTGCTTACTTTTTTAATTGTAGTTGCAGGTAAAAAATATGAAGACGAAAGAATACACTTAAATTTGGTTGATAAATTGTATGCGGATATAACTGTGTTAATAATTGCAGGTATTGTTTTATTATCCATATATAATTTTAATAATGTATTAAATATAAGATACACAAATGCAAATTTAATGAAACTTGCCATGTTTCTTTGTGTCATTATAATTTCTTGTATGTTTTTAGGGCTTTTACTTTCATTAGTGAAGCATATAAAAAAAGGAACAGTTGTAAAATATTCATTCATTTATATTGCATCAATCAAAGCATTTAAGGGCATTCGTGATTTAATATTAGCAGGACCTTTAATGTTTAAGGCAACTTTAGCTATTTTCTTTATGATGTCATCAACTTTAGCAAGTACTTTGTTTTTTCCTTCTATTATAATAGTATTTATAATAGCGTTGTATATAGCTTACAAACTTATGGAGTCATTTAGAAAAATTCAAGAAGGTGTGAGAGTTGCAAAAGAAGGAAATTATGAATTGAAAATAAAAATTCAAGAATCTGGAGTTTTAAAAAATTTAGCTGATGACATAAACACTATTACTGATGGAGTGAAAATTGCCGTTGAAAATGAAGTTAAAAGTGAAAAACTTAAATCAGAATTAATTACAAATGTATCCCATGATATTAAAACGCCTCTAACTTCAATAATTTCATATGTGGATTTATTAAAAAGAGAAGGACTTCAATCTCCTAATGCTTTAAAATATTTAGATGTATTGGATAAAAAATCAAATAGGTTAAAGGTATTAACGGAAGATTTGTTTGAAGCAGCAAAAGCAACAAGCGGAAGCATTAAACCTAATTTTGAAAAAGTTAACGTGAATGCCCTTGTTTCACAAATGTTGGGCGAATTAGATGAAAAAATTATAGAATCAAATCTTGATTTTAAAGTTAGTTCAAATAATGATAAAATTTTTGCATTTGCAGATGGAAGACTTCTTTCACGCGTAATGGAAAATCTTCTTTCAAATATTTTAAAATATGCACTGAAAGAATCCAGAGTTTATATAGATATTACAGAATTGGATCAAGAAATAATAATTTGCTTTAAAAATGTTTCAGCATATGAATTAAATATCCCAGTTGACGAACTTATGGAACGTTTCAAAAGGGGTGATGAGTCCAGAAATTCAGAGGGAAATGGACTTGGTCTTGCAATAGCTAAAAGTTTAATGGAAATTCAAAAAGGTATGTTAAATCTCAGTATAGATGGAGATTTATTTAAAGCAGAAATAATATTAAACAAATATTTTATATAAATTTTAATATACCCTAAAATATTTTAAAAATTTACGAATAATATTATTAAAGCAGGCAATAATACTTTTATAAAAAGAAAAAGCATGTTTTTTTTAAATATAACGTCCCCCTTTATTTTAATAACATGCTTTTTCTTTTTTTATTTTTTTGGGTGATTTGTGTTGCTGCTTAGGGACGGACCCTTTTCTGCAAAAGCTCCGTCCCCAAAATTCCGTCCCCAAATCTGCGAAATTTGCAAAAATTTGTAATTGAAATGTAATATAAAAAGTGGTAATATAAGTGAGGTAATTTAAGGCGTATTATTCATTAACTTATTAATTATGTAAATATAAAGGGATGATTGAAATTTTAACATTTTATTGGAGAGATAAACTTTGGAAAAAATAATAATAAATAAAAGCTTAGGACTAAATGGCAATATAAGAGTTGATGGTTCCAAAAATTCTGTTTTACCAATTTTAGCAGCCACTCTTTTATCAAGCGAAGAATGCATTATTCATGACATACCAAAATTAAAAGACGTTGAAGTAATGTGCAACCTTCTTAAAGCTTTAGGGGCTGAAATTGAAAAAATAGGGGAAAGCTCATTAAAAATTACAATAGCGAATATTAAAACTTGCGAAGCACCATATGAATTAATTAGTAAAATGCGTGCTTCATTTCTAGTAATGGGACCTCTCTTGGCAAGATGTGGTAATGCAAAAGTGTACATGCCCGGTGGATGTGCTATTGGAACTCGTCCAATTGATTTGCATTTAAAAGGTTTTAAAATTCTTGGTGCAGAGATTGTTTCTGAAAATGGATATGTAAATTCAAAGTCAGAAAAATTACAAGGAACTGAAATATATTTAGATTTCCCAAGCGTAGGGGCAACTGAAAATATTATTATGGCAGCTACATTGGCTGAAGGCGAAACTATTTTAGAAAATGCAGCTGAAGAACCTGAAATAGTTGATTTAGCGAACTTCATTAATTCTATGGGCGGAAATATTATTGGAGCTGGTACAAAAACTATTCGTATTAAAGGTGTTAAAAAACTTCACAAAACAGAACATACAGTAATTCCAGACAGAATTGAAGCAGGAACTTATATGGTTGCAGCAGCTATTACTGGTGGAGATTTAATAATAGAAAATGTATTATCAAGCCATGTACAACCTGTAATTGCAAAGTTAAAAGAATCTGGAGCTACGGTTACAGAATACGATGATAAAATTAGAGTTAAATCAAACGGAATTATAAAGCCAGTTGATATAAAAACTCTTCCATACCCAGGATTTCCAACAGATATGCAAGCCCAATTCATGGCTTTGTTATCAGTTGCAGATGGTACAAGCATTATACATGAAACAATTTTTGAAAATAGATTTATGCATGCAAATGAAATGATTCGCATGGGTGTTAAAGTTAAAGTTGAAGGAAACAATGCAGTTATAAAAGGCAAAAGCAATTTAAGTGGAGCTAAAGTAAAGGCAACTGACTTAAGAGGAGGAGCTGCATTAATTCTTGCAGGTCTTATAGCAGAAGGCGAAACTGAAATTTCTGAAATTTATCATATTAAAAGAGGTTATGCAAATATAATTAGCAAACTTCAAAATGTTGGAGCTAATATCCGTTTCTCAAAAAATTAAAATGTTAAAATAATAATATATATAAAGGTAGGAACTTGTGAGTGTTAAACAAGTTCCTTTTTGATTGTAAGTGTTTATAGTCTGATGCTTAATTAAATATTTTTAAAAAATTCAATTCCTAATTTAATTCCAAAATAAATAATAATTAATCCACATACAACATTTATAATTTTCAAAACTTTTTCATTAAATGCTTTTTTGAAAACACTTACTATTGTACCAACTCCTAAAAACCAAGCAAATGATGCTAAGGATGATCCTATAATGAAATATTTTGCCATATCTGCTGGAAGCGATGCTCTAAAGCCTCCAAACAACATAGTACCATCAATTAATGCTTGTGGATTTGCCCAAGTAACCATGAAACATGATAAAATAACTTGCATCAAAGTTTTTTTGGTATCTATTGTTTTATCGAGTTTAGGTGTAGACCTAAGAAGCCCAATTCCAATCCACATGATTGCCAAAGAACCAGCTCCAAGTAAAATTAATTTTACTATAGGAACGGCTTCTATGATGGCGCCCATGCCAAAAAAGCATGATAAAGCCAATGAAATATCGAAAAATATGGTTACAAATATTACAAAATACAATCTTGATTTGCTTTGCGTCATAGCAGTATTTACTACATACAAATTCTGCATTCCTATTGGAGCTACATATGCAATTCCAATAGTAAATCCTTTAATTAGTGTCTCTAACATTTTTTGCCCTCCAATTTGCCCTTGTATTACAAAATTATATTAAATTTATAAGTTCGCATACAGGAAAATGATAACATCAAAGGTAAAGCTTTGTCAATTCATTATTATTGAATATGCATTCTTGACATGGACTTTTAAATGCACTAATATGTTAATAAAATTATTATAATTAAATTTAAGTATTGAAAGAGGATATATGAAAATTCGAATAGATAAAATGCTTTCAAATGTTGGCCTTGGCACAAGAAAACAAATAAAGCAAGATGCCAAAAACGGAAGCGTCAAAATTAATGATGAAATAGTAAAAGACAGCTCTAAAATAATAGATACGGATAAAGATGAAGTTAAATATAAAAATGAAATAGTAAAATATGTACAATATATTTATTTGATGATGAATAAACCAGCAGGCGTAGTGTCTGCAACTGAAGATAATTATGATGAAACAGTTATTGATTTACTAAAAGCGGAGCATAGATTTTATGAACCCTTCCCAGTTGGAAGGCTCGATAAAGATACAGAAGGCCTTCTTATAATAACTAATGACGGACAACTCACACATGATTTGCTATCACCTAAAAAGCACGTGGATAAAACATATTATGCAGAAATAGACGACATAGTTACAGAAGAAGATATTTTGGTCTTTGAAGAAGGCGTTACTTTAAACGATGGATATAAAACAATGCCAGCTAAATTGAAAGTAATAGAAAATGGATATGCATCGTCAAAATGTTTAATAACAATAAAAGAAGGAAAATTCCATCAAATAAAAAGAATGTTCATTGCAGTGGACAAAGAAGTTACATATTTAAAAAGACTTTCCATGGGTAACCTTGAATTAGATGAAACACTAGAATTAGGAGAATACAGACAACTAACAGAACAAGAACTAAAAATTCTCCGCCCATAAAAGATAAATTTTTATTGACAAAAATTTGGAAATTGTATATAATATTTAGTAATATATAATTTAATAAAACATCTTAAATACTGTGATTGAGTAAAGTAACCTTAAGGAAAATATACAGAGAGTCGTTGGCGGTGAGAAACGATGATTGAAATTTTGGTGAAGTTCCCTCATGAGTAGTCAGCTGAACAAATAGTAGGTTTGACCGTTTTCTTACGTTAGTGGAGAGGAATATTAAAGCATTTAATTGTTGCGTATTCTGTTAAGTGGGTTGCATATAACTGCAACCAATGAAGGTGGTACCGCGAGTGAGTTTAACCTCTCGTCCTTTGAAATTAGAAATTCAAGGATGAGAGGTTTTTTGTATGCCCTAACCCCATTTCTCAGGTGAATTTCCTGAGAAGTGGCGGTAGGTCAACCGCAATGAGCACCAAATTTATGCGAGCGAGAGCGAGTAAATAAATTTGTGTTGCGAAACTGCGCATCTGCAAACATTAATTAACATTATTCGAAGAATTGAAAATTTTGAAATTATAATAAATTAATATGGAGGAAATGAAAATGTATTGGAATGAAGCAAAGGAATGTATGAGCAGGGAAGAACTTCAAGAGTTACAATTAGAAAGATTAAAAAATATGGTCACAAGAATTTATCATGATGTGCCTTTTTACCGAAACGAATTTCAAAAGCTTGGAATTGTACCAGAAGACATAAAATCATTGGAAGATTTAAGTAAATTACCTTTTACTACAAAAACTGATTTGAGGGACAATTATCCATATGGTATGTTTGCAGTGCCTCTTTCACAAATTGTTAGAGTTCACGCTTCAAGTGGAACAACAGGAAAGCCAACAGTTGTAGGATACACACGTAATGATATTACTATATGGTCTGAAATTGTTGCTCGTTCTTTGGTGAGTGCAGGGGCGGATTCTCATACAGTTGCTCAAATTTCATATGGGTATGGACTTTTCACAGGGGGATTAGGACTTCATTATGGGGCTGAAAGATTGGGAGCATCAGTAATACCAATGTCCGGTGGAAATACAGACAAACAATTGATGCTTATGAAGGATTTCGGAGCAACAATGCTTTGTTGTACACCTTCCTATGCAATTTTCTTAGCAGAAGCTATGGAAGATAGAAAAGTTAATAAAAAAGAGCTTTCTTTAAAAACTGGCATATTCGGCGCAGAACCTTGGTCAGAAAATATGAGAAAAACAATTGAAAATAAATTGAATATAAAAGCATATGATATATACGGGCTATCAGAAATAATGGGACCTGGAGTTGCCATAGAGTGCGAATGTCAAAATGGATTGCACATTTGGGAAGATCATTTCATTCCAGAAATAATTGACCCTAAGACGTTACAACCATTGCCATACGGCGAAAAAGGTGAACTTGTTTTCACAACTATTACAAAAGAAGGTCTGCCAATTTTAAGATACAGAACAAAAGATATTTCAAGACTCATACCAGAAAAATGTGAATGCGGAAGAGTACATATTCGTATGGAACGTGTGTCAGGCAGAACTGATGACATGTTAATCATTAGAGGAGTTAATGTATTCCCAACACAGGTTGAAAGCGTACTTCTTGAAATAGGAGAAGTTGAACCACATTACCAATTAGTAGTTACGAGAAACGGAAATCTTGATGAACTTGAAATTCTGGTGGAATTATCAGAACAATTATTCTCTGATAAAATGAGCGAATTAGATTTATTAGAAAATAAAATTAAGTCAAGAATTGCTTCAGTTCTTGGAATATCAGCTAAAATCAGATTTGTTGAGCCAAAAACAATTCCAAGAAGTGAAGGAAAAGCAGTTAGAGTTATTGACAAACGAAATATTTAATATAAAATAAATTAAAGAGGTGAGTTTATGTTAAAACAAGTATCAGTTTTTTTAGAAAATAAGCAAGGTCGTTTGAGAGATGTTTTAAAAATATTAGCCCAAGCAGGTATTGATATAAGATCTTTGTCCATAGCAGAAACTTCAGATTATGGAGTATTAAGATTAATAGTTGACAATACTGATAAAGCGCTACAAACTCTCAAAGAAAATAATTTTAGAGTAAATATAACAAATGTAATAGGCGTTGAAATGGACGATGTAATCGGAGCTATGTTTAAATTTGTGGATTTATTGTACCAACAAAACATTAACGTTGAATATTCGTACACATATACACCTTTAAATAAAGGAAAATCTGCATTTGCAGTAAGAGTAAATGATGATAAACTACAAGAAGCAATAGAAATAATTAAAAACAGCAAAGATATAGAAATTATCGAATAAAGAATTTTGGGGACGGAGCTTTTGCTGCTTGGGGACGGACCCTTTTCTGCGAAAGCTCCGTCCCTAAATCTCCTGGAGGTATTTTTGAAATGAAAATTGGGTTACCGGCATTGGTTGAGTATACGGAATTAAATCAGTTAGTTGATTTATGTAAAGAATTAAATTTAAACTTCATTGAGTTAAATATGAACATGCCTTATAACTTTATAGAAAATATAAATCCGTTAAAGTTAAGAAAAATTACACAGGATACAGGTATTGAGTTTACAATGCATATGCCGGATGATGCTGATTTAGGTATATTTTATAAAAGTGTACGAGAGGGTTTTGTTAAACTGTTTTCAGATACATTGGACTGGGCAAATGAAGCTGGTGTTAAACTTTTAAATATACATATAATTGAAGGGGCTAAAATGACTTTGCCCCACAAAAAAGTTTATATGTATGATAAATATTCCGATGAGTATTTAAAAAACTTTACTGAATCAATAGAAATATTATCTGAAAAAGCACAAAAGTACGGCATAATTTTAGCCATAGAAAACAGCAGTAATTTTGGCAAAACTTATATTCAAAATGTTTTAGACAAGGCTACTACTTATCCAAACATTAAACTTACTTGGGATGTAGGTCATGATGCAGTGAGTGAATTTACGGATAAGGAATATTTAATGAAAAATGTTCAACATATATCACACATGCATTTTCATGATTGTAAAGGAAAATCGGATCATCAAGTTCCATTTGATGGTGATTTAAATATAGAAGAATTAATTAATTTTGCTAAAGAGCAGGATATTAAATTACTTATTGAAGTAAAGACAATAGAATCATTGAAAAAGTCTGTGGAAATTTTGAGAGAGAGAAATTTCATTAATTAAAATATTAAGTTTAATTAAATTGTTTATATGTGATTTTTGTTGTATAATTTATAAACAATAATTAAAGAAAAGAGGTAGAAATATGAGCTTAACTAAAGAGGACCTACAAGCTATATCCGACCTAATAGATATTAAACTTAAAGCACAAACTCAAGAAATTGATGAAAAATTCAAAGCCCAAGATCAAAAATTTGATGAAAGGTTCAAAGCCCAAGATCAAAAATTTGATGAAAGATTCAAAGCCCAAGATCATAAAATGGATGAAAGATTCAAAGCCCAAGATCATAAAATGGATGAAAGATTCAAAGCCCAAGATCATAAAATGGATGAAAAATTCAAAGACATGAATGGTAAATTTAATTCTTTATCTCAAGAAATGGACGAAAAA
>DIVM01000193.1 GCA_002435835.1 Firmicutes bacterium UBA6132 | reverse complement strand
TATTACAGGGCATGATTATTATTCTATCTTTGTTATTTATGACGTCATTGATAATTGGCGTGTTTTATGATTCTAAAAAAAGGTATAAGATATATAGTGATGTCAATGAAACAAACGGTAAAATAAATGTACAGGCAAACGAGCAAGTTAATAAAGATGTTATATATGATACCAAAATTGATATTGAAGAAATACGAGTAACAGAAGATGAAAAAGCAGAATTTGACTTTAGTAAACCATCTATAGATGATGAATCAGTACAAATTGATGAATTAAATTCTAAAATTTCTTTAGACGAGCCAGTATTTGTCGCTTTAGAGAGTGAATCTTATTCAGATGAAATAGGAAAGAAAAATGACTATAAGTTGAACAGAAAATCAAAGAAAAAAGGGTTAGCATTTAGTTAGAAAAACGTGTAGATAGTTAAGGAGAAAAATTATTGGAAAGTAAATATAATGAAATAGTAAGAGAGCAAAAGGTAGTAGAAATAATGATACAAATGTACTGTATAAAAACACATAAATATAATAAAGAACTTTGCAGTAGTTGTAAAGATTTAAAAAACTATGCTTTTGAACATTTAAATAAATGTAAGTATGGAAATAGAAAGCCGACATGCAGAAATTGTGAAACTCATTGTTATAGTCCTGCAATGAAAGAAAAAATAATTAGTGTTATGCGTTTTTCAGGACCAAGAATGATTTTTTATCACCCTATATTTGCTTTTCAATATATAACTAAAAAATTAAATGTTAAAGGTTAATAAATAAAATATTAATTGATCAAATAAATATAATAACACAAAGTATTAAAAATCGATCTAAAGGAGGAATTTATATGTTTCTTTTTCCGCTATTAACATTATTAATAATAATTTGGATAATATGTTATTTTATTAGTTTATTTGCTAATTCATTAAGGAATAACACGGACAACAGCTATATCAATAAGCAGGGATACTCTTTAGATAAATCTATTGAAATATTAAAGGAACGTTATGCTAAAGGAGAGATTAATGAAGAAGAATTCTTAAAAATAAAGAGGAATCTTGAAAAATAAAATGAAATGTTCAAAATTCTACAGTTAAGTGTTCGCTTTTATATAATTTTGTAAATCCAGGGATAACGTCTCTGGTTTTTTTATGCAACTTAACATTGCATAATTCGACATATTATATTAAATTTCTACATGAATGTAGATTATCTTCATATGAACTTCATAACGCGAGTATATAATTCGACAATAAAGAGATGTAATTTTTAATAAAAACATATTATTTGAAATTAAGGAGGCAATAAAATGGCATCAAAAGGTAATTTTTTTAGCAAATTTCTATCATTCTTCCTTGTTCTTATTATAATAGGTGGAGTTGGTTTTCTTGGATACAACTTACTATTAAATAATGGTGGAATGAATATGAATTCAATGACAACTGGAGGCAATAACGAAACAGATACTGCCACAAACTCTAATACCAATGACAGTTCATCAAACGATACTATGAATATGGGGATTGATAAATCAACAAATAATAATACTAATGACGCTCAGTACTCTACTACAGTAATTAATGTGGTATTGCAAAATAAAGTCAATCTTGAAAAAACAATAGAAACTTTAAACGAAACTTTAAAGTTAATGACTTTTGACCCTTATGGAGTAGATGAAAAGCAACAAAGTAATGAGAATAATCAAACTACTAAGAATGAGATAGAGACTAAAGAGGTTAAAGATGGTACTACAATAAATATTTATCCTCAAAATGTTTCTGGACAAGTTGATGCAATGCAAAGTATGGGAACAAAATACGATGCTACTAAAATGGAAAAACTTCATACCGGACTTTACAAAATTTCTATAGGTATGCAGTTATTAGAACAGCTTAAAAATAATCTTTCATCACAGCTTGAGCAGGCAAGTATGCAAATTATAAATCCTTCACAGTACTATTACAATCAGTATTTAATTACAGTTCAAAATAAAGCAAAATTAACTGAAGCTTTAACATATATAAATGAAGCTGGAACTTTATTAAATATAAATCCATATATTTCACAAGAAGGAACTGTATATGACAAAGATGGAATGTCAATCATACATGATAGCGTATTTAAATTAGCACAGGTAGTAGTTGATCTTAATATGATTAATGATAATTTCTCAAAACAAGCAATAACTTTAGGTAATGAAACACAGAGTTATTTAAATAATACCCAGTCAATGCAAAACATGAATATGGCTGATACTGGTACTAATATTTTTAGTAATGTAAGTGCGGTTACTGTATTTAATATACTGATGATTGTTTTTGTTTTTGTTTTTATAATCTCTATTTTAGGATACATTGGAGGTTTGTTAAAATCACCAAGAAACAACAATTCAAATTTACAAGAATGATATTATAAAAGGAGTGGTAAAACATGTGGGATTTAATAAAAAATGATCCTATTTTAAAAGCAATTTCTGTTTTTGTACTTGGGATATTTTCATTTTCTTTTGCTTTTAGTATTATGTTTGGAGCTGGACAAGGTGGTATGCAGCAGGGTGGTATGGAACATGGTGCAAGCTCAGGTGGATATAATGCTGTTAATGGTTTAGGCCAAATTATTGTACTATTGTCTAAGGTATTGATAATTATAATACTTATTGCAATAATTATC
>DIVM01000012.1 GCA_002435835.1 Firmicutes bacterium UBA6132 | reverse complement strand
AGCGGGGGTTTGTATATACGTTCTTATTGAACGAATTAAAGAAATAAGGAGTGGTGAAGAAGATGATCTTAGTAAATACTGATTACATTACAGGAAAAGAGTTTGAAATGCTTGGTCTTGTTAAAGGAAGCACTATCCAGTCAAAAAACATAGGCCGTGATATTACACAAGGCTTTAAGACTCTTGACGTACGGTAGTGTGAAAGGACGGTAATTAAGAAGTTTTATATGTAAGAATTTATTATAAAAGAATAAACCTTCTTATCATATTAATAATTTTGTGCTATACTTTTCATAACATGTGTCTTTGCCTTTTATAGGGTTAATCCTTAAAAAGTAGTGATAACTTCATTATTTGCTTTTAAGAGGTTACATTATGTAAATTATAAATGCATAAATTATATTAATTGAATTAATTATAGGAGATGAATTGGTTTTGAAAAATAATTCGAATGTATTATTAAATCAAAATGAGAAAGATATAAATAAGTTAAAAAAAATAATAGATAATGAAATAGTAGAAGGAAAAGAAAGTAATGAAAAGGATAAGCTGATTGAAGAATTAAAACTTGCAAAAGTAAGTCTTGAATTAACCATTGAAAGTATTGGTGATGGTTTAATAACTACTGATAATGAAGGTAAAATAACTGCAATTAATAAATCAGCAGAAATTCTTACAGAATGGGATAAGAAAAGTGCAGTAGGAATGAATCTAAGTGAAGTTTTTAATCTAATTAATTGTAAAAATAAAGATACTATAAAAAGCTTATTTTGTGAGATAAAAAATGAAAAATCGTCTGTTGAATTAGAAGAAGATACTATTTTAGTTACTAAAACAGGAAAAGAGGTTTCTATTTCTGGAACAGTATCTAATATTGTAGATGAACAAAATAATAATTCAATAGGATTGGTATTATTATTTAGAGATATAACAAAAATAAAAACTTTAAGAAATGAATTAAGAAAAGAAAAAGAACAAGCACAAGCTGAAAATATTGCAAAAAGTGCTTTCTTAGCAAATATGAGCCATGAAATTAGAACACCGTTAAATGGTATAGACGGCATGTTAAACTTGACTCTGATTACAAAGCTTACTGAAGACCAGAGGGAAAATTTAATGATTGCAAAAGAATGCTCAAATTCTTTGATAGAAGTGATAAATAACATACTTGATTTTTCTAAAATTGAAGCTAAAAAAATAACGCTTAAAATGGCAGAGTTTAATTTAAAAGACTTAATAGAAAAAGTAGTAAAAACAAATATAGTTCATGCAAGTGATAAAGGTATAGAACTTTTTTACAATATAAAACCAGGCTTAAATGGAGTATATATAGGGGATTATGGAAGAATACAACAAATATTAAATAATTTAATCAGCAATGCAATTAAATTTACAAACAAAGGAAGTGTTTGCTTAAAAGTTGAAAAATTAAATGAAAATAAAGACAAAGACCTTTTAAGATTTGCTGTGGAAGATACAGGAATAGGAATCTCTTCACAGGATATGGATAAGCTTTTTATAAGCTTTAGTCAGGTTGACGGTACCTACACGAGAAAATATGGTGGAACAGGTTTAGGCCTTATTATTTCAAAAAAGCTTGCAGAATTAATGAATGGTGAAATTTATGTTGAAAGCATTAAAGGTAAAGGCAGTACATTTTCCTTGACTATTAATATTGATAAATTCAATAATGCAGAAAGTCCAAAAGAAATTGATAAAAAAGATTTTTATGATAACAACATTGCGAGTATTTCAAGGAAAATTCTTATTGTAGAGGACAATGAAGCAAATCAAAAAGTTTTAAATAGAATGTGCAGTCAAATGAATTATAAAGTTAAAGTTGCAGGTGATGGCAAAGAAGCATTAGAAATTCTAAATAATGAAAGATTTGATGCAATATTAATGGATATACAAATGCCAATTATGGACGGCGTAGAGGCGACAAGAATAATAAGAAAAAATGAGAAGAAGACGGGAGAACATATACCGATAATAGCACTAACTGCTTACGCTCTTAAAGGGGACAGAGAAAAATTCTTAAATCTCGGAATGGATGATTATTTACCTAAACCAGTAATAATGGAGATGCTATATAAATGTATTGAGAAATCTGTATCAAAAGAAAATAATATTTTATATCATGATGCAAGTTATTATCTAAACATAAATGAAACAAGCAATATTCTTGAAGATGAAAAAGCATGCATTGAAAAAATAAATACAGAGATTAATAAATTAAAAGATTTAATAAAAAAAGAGGATTTTAAAAATTGTGAAAATTCATTGCATGCTATAAAAGAGTATTCAATATGTGTTAAGTCTGTAATTTTGAAAAGAGCTTCGTTTAGAGCAGAATTAGCAACAAGAAGAAAAGATATCGTAGTATTAATAGAACAAACAGGAATAATTGAAGAAGAGTATAATAGAATAAATAGGTCAGTATAGTCAGTAATTGCTATACTGATTTTTTTGCAAAATTTTACTTAAAATGATAAAATTCGACAATTGTTATTGACAAAAAAATAAAAAATGATTATACTCGAAAGTAAGTGAGTGTTTACATACGAAAAGAAAGGTGCTATATGAAAAAAAGTTATTTTACAAGGGAAGAACAAATTATATTAAGTGCTATTGACCTCATAGATAAATTAGGCATTGATGGTTTATCTATTCGTGAATTGGCTAAAAAAGAAAATGTAACAGAAGGAGCCCTTTATAGGCACTTTAAAAGTAAAAATGATATTATTATTGAAGTTATAAAATATTATTCACATTTTGATATAAATATTATTAATACTATAAATAAAAATGAGCTTAATGCAAAGCATGCAATTCTTTTTTTTATAAATTCATTCTCGGAGTATTATGAAAATTACCCTGAAATTACAGCAGTTTTTTGTTCTTTTGAAAGCTTAATATATGATCATGATATAGAAAATGAAATTCTTTTGTTAATTAATAAAAGATCTGATTTTTTAATATCTATTATTGAAAATGGGAAAAAGTCGATGGAATTTAATGATAGTGTAATTAGTGAAGACCTTGCAGACATAATCATGGGTTCTTTTCAACATTTAATTTTTAAATGGAGAATTGAAAAACACAAATTTTCACTAAAAAGGAAAGCATTAGATATGATTAATTTGATTCTTAGAAGTGCAATGTTGTCTGAGTAAAAGTATTAATGAGCCGGAGGTTGAAATATGTCGCAAGAAAACAATGATCCATTAATAGAAATGTATATTTTCGAAGCAAATGAGTTAATACAAAAGCTTGAAGAGATAATATTAAAGAGCGAAAAAAACAATAGTTACACATCAAACATGGATGAGATATTTAGAATAATGCACACTCTAAAGGGTAATTCAGCAATGATGCTTTTTGATAATATATCTGCTTTAGCACATTCAATAGAAGATCTTTTTGATTACATTAGAAAAATTAAACCATCAAATATTAATTATTCAGATATAACGGATTTAGTTCTTGAAAGCAAAGATTTTATTATAGCTGAAATTGACAAAATTCAAAATATGAAGGAAGCGGATGGAGATGCAGAAATCTTAATAAACAGAGTAGAGGACAAGTTACTAAGTTTAAAAGGAAAGCATGAAGGAATAAAACAGATTGTATCAGAGAAAAATGAAGAAAAAGATTCAAACCAAAAGTTTTATATAAGTTCTAATAAGGAAACAGGTGAAATAAAAGACAATGATAAGTTTTGTTCATATAAAGCCGATGTAAAATTTATAAAAGATGCACAGATGGAAAATGTCAGGGCATTTACTGTATTTCATAATATGAACGAAATTGCAAAAGATATCTCTTGTTTTCCGGAGGACATTATAGACAATGAAGAAAGTGCAAAAGAAATTACAGATAATGGTTTTTCATTATATTTTAAAACAGATAAATCAATTGAAGAAATAAAAGAATTTATAAATAAAACTTCCTGTATAGAGAGTGTTCAAATATCACCTCACAAGGATAGTGATTTAGTAAATGCAATAAATTCTTACAGCAATGAAAAGGCAAACATAGACAATATTAGTCATAATCACAAAGCGTCTAATGTACTCAGCGTTAATGTTGAGAAAATGGACATGCTTATGGATATTGTAGGAGAATTGGTAGTTGCAGAATCTATGGTAACAGGGAATAGTGATTTGAAAGGGCTTCAACTTGAAAATTTTAATAAATCTGCAAGGCAGCTTAGAAAAATTATTAATGACCTTCAAGATATAGTTATGGATGTAAGAATGGTACCTATAGCCCCTGTTTTCTTAAAAATGAACAGAATTGTGAGAGATATGAGCAAAAAGCTTTCAAAAGATGTGGAACTTAAACTAATTGGGGAAGATACTGAAGTTGATAAAAATATTATAGAAAGTATTTCAGACCCGTTAATGCATCTCATCAGAAATTCAATGGACCATGGCATTGAAAATACTGAGGAAAGATTAGCAAAAGGCAAAGATAACAAAGGAACCATAACTTTAGAAGCTAAAAATGAAGGGGGAGATGTTTTTATTATAGTAAAAGATGATGGAAAAGGTCTTGATAAAATAAAAATTTATAATAAAGCTTTTGAAAATGGACTTACAGATAAAAAATTAGAAGAGTTAAATGATAAGGACATATATTCATTTGTACTTTTACCCGGGTTTTCAACAAATGATATTGTTACAGAATATTCGGGAAGAGGCGTAGGTATGGATGTAGTGTGTAAAAATATTGATAAGATTAGAGGATCAGTATCTATAAACAGCATAGAAGGGAAAGGGACTATAATTATTATCAAAATTCCTTTAACACTGGCTATTATTGATGGGATGCTGATTCAACTAGGAGATACATGCTATACTATTCCTACTATATGCATAAAGAGGTCTTTTAAATTAAGGGAGAATGATTTAATAGTTGATCCAGATGGAAATGAAATGGTTATGGTAAGGGGCGAATGTTTTCCGCTGATCAGTCTTTATAAAGTGTTTAACGAACAGACAAAGGTTAAAAATATGTTTGATGGCATAATAATAATGGTTGAAAATGAAGGAAAGAGCATTTGTTTGCTTGCGGACAAATTATTAGGACAGCAGCAAGTAGTTGTAAAATCTCTTCCAAAATATATTAAAAAGTCAAAAGTTATAGCTGGTTGTACATTGCTTGGAAATGGTAATATTAGCTTAATTCTTGATATTTCAGCATTGATAAATTAATTAACAAGTAAAGGAGGAAATAGATTTGAATGAAGTGAGTGAAGTTGAAATTGAAGAAAACACTCTAAAGGATAAATATTTGATTTTCACCATTGACAAAGAAAAATATGGTATAGAAATAAAATATGTATTAGAGATAATAGGAATACAGACTATAACAAAGATTCCTGAACTTGATGATTACATCAAAGGTATAATAAATTTAAGAGGAAAAATTATTCCTGTAATAGATGTTAGATTAAGATTTAAAAAACCAGTGATGGAATATGATGACAGAACTTGTATCATAGTTGTGAACGTAGGCGAACTTACTGTAGGGCTTATAGTAGATAGAGTATCAGAGGTAATTAACATTTCTGAGGATCAGGTTGCGCTGCCGCCTTCAACAAGCATGAATACAAAAAATAAGTACATAAATGGAATTGGCAAAATTGGAGAAGGCGTAAGGCTTTTAATAGACTGCAATAAATTGCTCAGTGATAATGATAAAGAAACAATAAAAGAATTTTTTTAATAATAAAATTGGAGGTAATTTATGGAAATTTTTAATGATTTGAAAATAGGTACTAAAATGTTAATTGGATATATATTTTTTTGCCTGCTAACAGTAATAATGGGAATATATTCAATTGATT
Organism: Firmicutes bacterium UBA6132; assembly: GCA_002435835.1. Next base: position 7,076 of record DIVM01000012.1, on the reverse strand, counting down.
CTATGAAAAAAATTGCTTTGGGTGATACCGCAGCGTATGGTTCCAAAGTAAATACAGTTATTATATTGGTTATTGTTATTTGCAGCATTGCTTTGATTATGGGAGTTAGATTATCTAAATACATCAGCGATAAAATAAAAGTTTTAAAAGATGCTGCAGATAAGCTGATTATTGGAGATACCGATGTAGAGATTAATTCTGAATCAAATGATGAAATAGGTGAGCTTTTAAAAGCATTTCAAAAAATAATCAATAACATTAAAGAACAAGCAAATGTTGCAAAAGAAATATCCCAGGGTAATTTTAACATTGAAATTAAACCTAAATCAGACAAGGATGTATTGGGAATGTCATTGTTGAATATACATGATACTATAAAATATGTGTCATTGGAAATAAATAAACTTAAACAATCAGTATCTGATGGTAAATTAGACACGAGAGTTGATATAAAAGGACTTAATGGCGGTTGGAATGATATGGTATCAGAATTGGATAATTTAATGGACACTTATATGCATTATATTGATGTCATGGAAGATTATTTTGACAGAATCAGTAAGGGTGAAACATTGACTAAAATCACCAACGAACAAAATGGGGATTGGGTGAAAGTTAAGGATAATATTAATGGTGTGGTTGATGCATTATATGGAATGCTAGGAGATGTGCAAATGTTGGCTAAAGCTGGAGCAGAAGGTAACTTAAATGCAAGAGCAGACGTTTCTAAGCACCAAGGTGGATATAAAGACATAATAGGTTGCATCAATACAATGCTTGAAGAAATAGTAAATCCATTAAATGAATGTGAAGAAGTATTAAAAGAAATGTCAAAAGGTAATTTGCAAGTTTCTGTAAAAGGGAACTATAAAGGCGAAATGGCTGTGATAAAAGATGCATTAAATCATTTAGCTAATGGAGTTTATGAACATATAGAAGAAACTTCAAAAGTTCTTAAAGAAATGGCAAATGGAAATCTTGATGTTGAAATAACTGGATCTTATAATGGGGATTTTATAGAGCTTAAAGAATCTACCAATAAAATAATTGAATCTTTCAATGAAACACTTGGAGAAATTAATACAGCAGCAGAACAGGTATCTGCAGGTACAAAGCAAGTTTCAGACTCTAGCCAGTCACTTTCACAAGGTTCTACTGAACAGGCGGCATCTGTTGAAGAAATTACAGCTTCTGTTACAGAAATTGCTGCATNNTGCACAGACAAAGGAAAATGCTATGAATGCCAATAAAGCAAATGAGATGGCAGAATTTATAAAGAAAAATGCAGGAGAAGGAAATAGAGAGATGCAGAATGTTCTTAAGGCAATGGAAGAAATTAATCTGTCTTCTAATAATATTTCTAAGATTATTAAAGTAATAGATGACATTGCATTTCAGACTAATATTCTCGCACTTAATGCTGCAGTTGAAGCAGCAAGAGCCGGTCAACATGGCAAAGGATTTGCTGTAGTTGCAGAAGAAGTTAGAAATCTTGCAGCAAGAAGTGCAAATGCTGCAAATGAAACTACAGGAATGATAGAAGAATCAATTAAAAAAGCAGTAGACGGAAAGAAAATTACTGAATTTACAGCAGAAGCTTTAAATAAAGTGACTGAAAATATTACATCAGTAGTTGATATTATTAATGGTATAGCTGTAGCATCTAATGATCAGGCAAGTGCTATAGGACAAATTAATCAGGCAATAGAAGAAGTTTCAAAAGTTACACAGACAATTGCTGCAACAGCAGAGGAAACAGCATCAGCATCAGAGGAATTGTCAAGCCAAGCAGTCCTCGTCAAGGAGAGGGTAGGAAGATTTATACTAAAAAAGGGGAACGTATCAAAGATTTCTTATAAAAATATTGACGATAAAACATTAAGAATCATAAAAGACATGCTGAAAGATAGAACAGATGAAAATTACAATTTATCATATGCTGAAGCTGCAGCCACTTCTTCTTCAAAGATAAATATATCACTTGATGATAAGGAATTTGGAAAGTATTAGAGGGAAAAATGGTAGACATTAAAGAAAGCGAATTAATAAAACTTGCTTCTTTTATAAAATCATATTATGGTGTGAATTTATTTGAAAAGAGGCTATTGATTCAAGGAAGACTTCAAACAATATTAACTCAGAGAAATTTCAAAAATTTCTCTGAGTATTATAATTATTTAACAGACGATAAAACAGGAAAAGCAGTTGGCGAATTATTAAACAGAGTTACAACTAACTATACTTTTTTTATGAGGGAACCTGAGCATTTTGATTTTTTTAAAAATAGCGTGCTGCCTTATTTATCAAATAAATATAAAAATGAAAAAAACATGCGTATATGGAGTGCAGGGTGTTCTTCAGGTGAGGAAGCTTATACACTTGCAATGATTATATCCGATTACTTTGGTATGAATAAGGAAAATTGGGATACAAAGTTATTGGCAACAGATATATCATCAGAGGTGCTCAATACGGCTATTGAAGGTATATACAATAATACTGGAATTGAAAATATTTCCGATATGTGGAAAAAAAAGTATTTTAAAAATTATGACAAAACAAAGAGTGAAGTAGTAAAAAGTATTAAAAATGAAGTGATTTTTAGAAAATTCAATCTTATGAATGCTGATTTCCCTTTTAAAAGAAAATTCCACGTTATATTTTGCAGAAATGTGATGATATATTTTGACAATAAAACTAAGGAAAGTTTAATAAATAAGTTTTATGATTGGACGGAAGATGGAGGATATTTATTTATTGGTCATTCTGAATCCATTAGCTTTAGTAATACGGGCTACAAATACATAATGCCGTCGATTTATAGAAAGGAAAGATAAATTGGATAGGAAGCTAAAAATTAAGGTTCTAATAGTAGATGATTCTATGGAGTTTAGGGAAGCATTAAGAATAGGACTAAATAATGATCCTTATATTGAGGTTGTTGATGTTGTTTCGGATGCCTATATGGCGAGAGATAAAATAATTCAATATAGGCCTGATGTTATTACACTAGATGTAGAACTTCCCAAGATGGATGGCATCGAATTTTTAAAAAGACTTATTCCACAATATCCGGTACCTGTTGTGGTTGTAAGTGCTGTGTCTGAAAAAGTTATTGAAGCGCTTAACGCAGGTGCTATAGACTTTGTTTCGAAGCCTGCAAATAATACAGTGATAGAAAGCTTTATAAATGAACTCATAGTTAAAATAAAGATAGCATCAATGTCAAAGGATTGTAATTTAAAATCAAGTGAATTAAATGATTCTAATAATAGAGTTGAAAACTTTAAAAGCAGAATAAATATAATTGCCATAGGAGCCTCAACCGGAGGTACTGAAGCATTAGAGGAATTATTAAAAAATTTACCAAAAGAAATACCAGGTATTGTAATAGTTCAGCATATGCCTCCTGTATTTACAAAAATGTATTCTGAAAGACTTAATAATAGCTGTATTATTGAAGTGAAAGAGGCAGAAAGCGGAGATAAAGTTATACCTGGAAGGGCACTTATTGCCCCTGGAGGCAAACATATGAAAGTTATTAGAGATGGAAACTGCTATGTTGTTAAGTGCTTTGAAGAAGAAAAAGTTAATGGGCATTGTCCATCGGTAGATGTACTATTTTATTCCGTATCGGAGGTATGCAGAAGCAAAGCTATGGGAGTGATACTTACCGGAATGGGGCATGATGGGGCTAACGGACTCTTAGATATGAGAAAAAATGGAGCTAGAACATTAGGACAAGACGAGGAATCTTGTATAGTTTATGGAATGCCAAAGGCTGCATACGATATAGGCGCTGTAGAAAAGCAGGTATCACTAAATGATATCCCAAGAGAATTATTAAATATACTAAAAGAAGTGGAAAAATGATAAAAGTAATAGGAATAGGTGACTACGCGGTAAGCAGCTGTGAGGAAGATACAATAAAAACTTTTGCATTAGGATCATGCGTTGCCCTTGTTATTTACTGCCCAAATTTTAAAAAACTTGGAATGGTTCATATTGCCCTTCCGGATTCATCCATAATAAGTAATGTACATAATGAATACAAGGAAGGATATTTTGCAGATATTGCAGTACCAATGCTTTTTAATAAAGTATGTAGCGGATTTTTAAATTATAAAAAAGAATATAAAGTGTCAATTTTTGGCGGAGCATTATCAAATAACAAAAATGATGTTTTTGAAGTTGGATTTAAAAACCTCATAAAAATTAAAGATATACTTATTGAAAACAATATAGAATTTGATTTTTCAAATACAGGTGGTAATTATAGCCGAACAATTGAAGTTGATGTAAAAACAGGTACTCCAATTATAAATAAGCAGCTTATAAGATTATAAAATGATGATTCAATGAAATTGCTTACATTTGAGAATCCTTTTATATGTGATTAACTTAAATATAAGTCATTAAAGAACTTTAATAAATGTATTAAATTAAATTAAATAAATTGATGAGGTGTGAATAATGAGAATATTAATAGCAGAAGATGATTTAGCAAGTAGAAAATATATATTAAAAATTTTAGAACCTTATGGGCAATGTGATTTTACCGTAAATGGAATAGAAGCTTTAGATGCATTTTTATTGGCTTTAGATGAAAAAACTCCATATGATTTAATATGCCTTGACATCATGATGCCAAAAGCTGATGGAATGAAAGTTCTTAAAAGCATAAGACAAATCGAAAAACAAAATGGAATTGAAAACTCGCAAAGAGTAAAGATAATAATGACAACAGCCCTTAATGATACTGAAACAATAAATAATTCCTATGATATTGGCTGCGAAGCTTTTGCTACAAAACCTATAGATGGGAAAAAATTAATTAAAGTTATTAGAAGATTAGGATTGATAGAATAGCATAAACTTAATTCTTAAGGGATTGCATACAGGAGAGAATTATGAATGAACCTTTATTAGGATCAAATTTAACAGATATTAATAGATATAAGCTTATACTTGAATCAATTAATGAAATAGTATGGGAAGTTAATTTGGCTACAAACAAATTACAAGTAATAGGAGGATTTAATAATTTTTCAGAGTATATTAATACTGAAATAACTTCACTTATTGATTATGCTGATAAAATTATTATTCCTGAAGATAGGGAAAGAGCAAAAGATGACTTTAATGAATTTTTAAAAGGAAATTCTATTCTCTTAAATACACAATATAGAATTAAAACAAAGTGTGATCAAATAAAATGGTTACTAATAAATGGAAAGAGGGTAAAACTTGAAAATAATTCTGAAAATATTTTGATTGGAACAGTTACTGATATTACGGAGAGAAAAAACGCAGAGGAACAGATGTTTTTTATGGCTTACCATGACCAGCTGACAAATCTGCCTAATAGAGTTTATATAATGCATGAGATGCAAAAATTAATAGATAAATCAGATGGTATATCTAATAAAAGTGCCTTGATTTTTCTTGATATTGATGATTTTAGCAGTGTCAATAACAGTTACGGACACAGATATGGGGATGTATTATTAAAGATTGTGTCCGAGTTAATAAAATTTTGTGTTAAAGATTATGGAATGGTAGCAAGGATAAGTGAAGATGATTTTTTAATGTTAATACCTAATATAATAAGTATATCACATTTGAAAAATATCATTAAATTAATGAATGAAAGTTTTAAAAATCCATTTGAAGTTTTAGATATACAAACATACATAACTGTCAGCATGGGTATATCAGTTTTTAAGAAGAAAGGTTCTGATATGGACCTAATAATGAAAAATGTTGATATTGCATTGCATGAGGCTAAGCTGCAAGGTAGAAATAATTTTATATTTTATAATGATAAATTAGGATGTGCCATTGATAGGAAGAAAAAAATAGAAAATGAGTTGCAAAACGCTTTAGAGAATGATGAATTTGAAATTTACTATCAGCTTCAGGTTGGTATGGACTATAATAAAATAAGGGGGATGGAAGCTTTATTAAGATGGAAATCACCAGAGTTTGGTATTGTTTCACCTTCAGAATTTATTCCAATAATTGAGGAAAGCGGACTAATCTACAAAATAGGTGAATGGGTATTAAATAAAGCGTGTTTGCAAGCTAAAGAATGGAAGGAAAAAGGTTATTCATTTGATACAATAAGTGTGAACATATCTCCAAAACAGATGAAAAATAGATATTTTCTTAATTTAATTAATAAGGTGTTAGAAGATAGTAAATTAGATCCTAAAAATCTTGAAATTGAAATAACTGAAGGAACTTTAATAAAATCAATTGAAGAAAAGTCAAAATTATTACAAGAATTAGTTGACAAAAATATAAAGGTTTCTATTGATGATTTTGGAACAGGCTATTCTTCTTTAAATTATTTAACTGCACTGCCTATTAGCACACTAAAAATTGATAAATCTTTTATTGATAAAATATGCAATGATAATAAATCTCGTTCAATTATAGAATGCATAATAGAGCTTTCAAAAAAACTTAATTATAATGTTGTAGCAGAAGGTGTAGAGAGCTTAGAGCAAAAGGAACTGCTGAAGAAGATGGGATGTACTTTTATTCAAGGGTATTATTACAGTAAACCTCTGCCAGCATTTATGATTGAAGATATACTTAATGATAAGGGGGCGAGTTATGCTTGATTTTAGTAAAGAAGGAATGAAAACAACTGAGGAATTTATTAATAATTTGGTATTGTTCTGCGATGATTTTAATGATGCTATAATATGCAGAAATTTGCAAGGAATTATTACATACTTTAATAAAGGGGCAGAGAGACTTTTGGGATATACTAAAGAAGAAGTAATAGGAAAGCCCTCATCAATTTTTATAGCTAATGATTGTGAAAGAGAATTCAATGATGTTTCAAATAAGATTTATGTTGGCAGTAAGTTAGAAAATTATGAAACTTTTACAAAAAAGAAAAATGGTGAGTTAATTACTGTATCAATTTCTTTATATCCTATAACTCGTAATGAAAAAATTGTAGGCAGGATTGGAGTTGTGAAAGCTGTCATAGATAAAGAAATATATAAACTTGCTATTAAAGGTGGAAATTTTGGAGTTTGGGATCGTAATATAAAAACAAA